>JAGART010000086.1 GCA_017622115.1 Clostridia bacterium | reverse complement strand
CAAGACTAAGGATCTTGTGGCTGATTTAGGCCATGGAAGTTCGAGTCTTCTCGACCGCACCAAGTTTTAATAGGTTGAACTTCTTTTCAGTTAAAAGAATGTTCGGCCTATTTTGCTTTTATAGTGAATATGAAAAGTTTAAGATATAAAAAATGCAGGTAGAGAAAGTTCTACCTGCATTTATCGTTTTCATAGGATAACGATAAACCTTTATACTAATTTTTATCTACATTATCCTTATGAATACAATCGGATTTAATATTATTATTTTTATTATTAAGTTGTAATTGTTGCCACTCGGCAAAGTCTTTTTGACCTTGCTCCGATGACAAATAGTCTTGTATTATCGGTAATAAAACTCTTGCAAGAGATTCCATTTGATAGACTGGAATATTTATGTTTTTAGGTTTGTTGATTTTCTTTTTTGCCATTAAATAACCTCATCATTTAAAATCTCCTTTCTATTCTAAATTACAAGCGACATAGTCGCCAAAAAGAGAAAACGGGCATTACGTTTGTCAAGATTAGGGGGCGTGATACAAAATGATACGAAAATTCCTAAAATTTGCGAAAAGTGAATCAGCGAAAAATCCTTATTTTATAAGGGTTTTGCAAACTGGACACGGTCATTTTGAGGCTACGCCTTATCCTGCTTCCTAAAATTTTAAGTAAGTATTTCAGCATAACCCCTTACACAATTTATAATCTTTTAATAAATTTTATTTGTTGCTTTCCTTTACTATTTACACAAATAGAATCTTTAATAAATCCACATCTTAAATGCAATTTAATGCTTGCAGTATTTTCTTTTAAAACTCCTGCTGTCAATATATTATAACCCAGTTTTCGTGCCAATTTTTCAATTAATAAATAGGCTTTTTTAGCAATACCTTGTTGTCTATAATATTGATCAATATAAACTCCAACACTTGCTTCATTTTCAGATTTTTCAAATAAAGATATCATTCCAACAAGTTGGTTTTTAAAAACAATAATAAGTTGGTTGAAATATTTACCATGATATATCAGAGTGCTCCATTCATCTATTAAGTTTTTAATTGATTCTTTATCTTTTTTAAATAAACATCCTTGCCAGTTTTTATTTTCTGCCCAATTTTCATAAATAAAATTTACGTCATCATGAGTAAAATTGCGAATTGTTATGTCTTTCATTAATTTCTTTAAGTTTTCCATATTTTACATTGTAACATACAATTGCTAAATTTGTATCGCATTTTATAAAAAACAGCTAATTCAACCAAAGAAAAGATTGAAGTTCAACTTTGTTTTCATCTGGAGCCCCAAAAAATGCTTTATTTAAGTTAGGAAACTCAAAGTTTTACGTTCTCTCGTTCAACTTTGAGTTTTCTGTTTTTATTCTTTAATTTTACTTATTTTTTCAATTTTACTTGACTAAATTATATTTTAGGTGTTATCATTTTTTAAAATAAACAAAAGAGAATTATATGCAAAATACAATAAAACTTATAGAAAATTACATACCTTATAACGAACAAGAAACACGTGATAAAGAAGTATTTTTGAATACTTGTAAAATATTTCCTAATCTTTTAACACGAGAAAACGACCTAATTCACGTTTGCAGCAATGCTTTTATTCTCAATAAGCAACATACAAAAGTACTTTGTGCTCATCACAATATTTATAATTCTTGGGGCTGGGTTGGCGGACACGCAGATGGATTAGATGATTTAATGCAAGTGGCTGAAATTGAAGCACACGAAGAAACAAGCATACACTCAATAATCCCTTTAAGCAACTCCCCCATTTCGATAGATATCTTAACTACAGAAGGACACATCAAAAAAGGCAAATATGTTTCAGGTCATTTACACTTTGTAACTGCATTTTTATTTGAAGCAGATGAAAACCAACCTATACAAAAAAAGGAAGATGAAAATAGTGCTGTTGCGTGGATTAAGTTAGAAGAACTCCCAAATATCGCACGTGAACCACAAATGAAAGTCGTTTATAAAAAAATCATTGAAAGAATAAAGTTAGAATTTTAATAATATTAAATTAAATAACTCTTTTAGTTAGGTCAACATATAATGAGAAAAACTAAAAAAGATTATATGAATAAATGCCACCAGACAATTCCGCAACCATAGCAGTAGGAACAGATGTAAATTTCCCTCAAGACGGACCAACTAGCGGTACTGATATAACTAGAACTGGACCAAATACTTTTAATTTAGGATTAGTCGGAATATATCAAATATTCTTTAATGTTTGTGTAAGCGAAGCGGGACAATTAATATTAACATTAAATGGTGCAGACTTGGATTATACTGTAGTTGGTCGAACAACAGGAACATCTGATATAATAGAAATGAGCCTTGTAACAACTACAACAACTAACTCTATATTAACCGTAAGAAATCCAGCAATCAACTCTACAGCACTCACTATCACCCCACTTGCTGGTGGCACAAGACCAGTATCAGCACACCTAGTCATATTACAAATTCATTAAAATTTTAACTAAAACTAAAAGCACCTTGATAAGGTGCTACGTGGTGGAGCATCATAATCTCAACTCGAATTTTTAAAATATTTGATTAAAACTTAAATTGTTAAAGAGTTTTCTATTGTTGGAATAATAAATTTGTTTATGTATGAAACATTTTTATAAAACAAAGATATGTTTATTTCAACTAATTGTTCTGTTCTAAGTTTATTTCCAATATCTAACAATTCTTTATATTCTTCAGGAATATCTAATTGTTTAGAGTGTTCAAATATATTAATATAACCGCTTAACAAGATATTATGTTTGGAATAATATAGATTTCGTGTGGCATAAAACATTGATTTATATAATAGTTCATTGGCCAAATCTTTTACATTTTCTTTTATGAGTCTAACTGCAGACAATGCATAACCCAAATTAAAACTTGTATCCATTAATAAGTCTTGCTTTGAAATTTTAGGTAACTTTAAATTTTCAATTATTTTTTCACCATAAATAGTTTTAGCATTACCACTTATTAAAGATGCGATATAAATATTTTTTTGAAAAGGTGTATCTATAGTATAATTTTTAATTTCAGTTAATTTGAAAGGAAAAATGTTGTAATTAGAGTTTAGAATTTTAGTGTTTATCTCTTTTCTAGAGATATAACTATTATCATTAAAAATTACACCAATTTCATAATCACTTTTACTGTTTTGGCTCCGATTTGCTTGAGATCCATATACAAAAATTGATATAGGGTTAAAAGATTTTAGAATTTCTATAATTTTTTCATCCATTAATAAGCTCCTTACATATAAAAAGTTTAGTATATGTAAATATAAAAGTCAAATAAAAAACCCAAATACTATCAAGTATTCGAGTTAAGTTGCCAATGGTGGATGATTAGGGACTCGAACCCTAGGCCCACTGATTAAGAGTCAGTTGCTCTACCAACTGAGCTAATCATCCAAAATATGAATTTATTATATCACAATAAAATTTAAATTTCAAGGGATTTTAATCAAAATTTAAAAAGAACCTAATTTTTAGGTTCTTTTTTACTATACTTCTATTGTATTGTCACCAGAAAGTTTTGTATCACTTTTTAAAATTGCAGAAACTGCTAATTTTATACTTTCAACAGCAGGTTGTCCAAATGGATTAATCTCTAATAATGCGCCCATAAAAGACATTTTAAGCATATAAAACATAAACAACTTGCCTAATACATTTTCATTAATATTGCTTACTAAAATTGTTTCACTTGGCTTACCATAAGATGTTAATGCCAAAGTTGAAGCAATACGTTCAACATTCATCAAATCACCAAAATTTCTTGATTTTGTTACATCTTGTCCATATAGTTGATTCATATCGTTAGGCAAAGGAATATTAGTTTTAAAATTTTGTACACCTAAAAATGTAAATACTTTATCATTTGGGCCTTCCAAATATAATTGGAACTGACTATGTTGCACAGATGGGCCTATCACTTTAATCGGTGTTTGACCTATTAATGTTTTTTCACCTGTTTCATTTGTTTTCGTACGACCTATACTTTCCCCCCAAAGTTGGCAAAACCAGTCGTTAAAATAGCCAAAGTTTTCAGTATATGGAATTAAAATTGCCATATTCTTGCCTTTTTGGTAATTTAAATAATCTAATGTAGCACTTAAAAGCGGAGCATTACTCCAAATATCTTTTGCTTTTGCACACTTCAACATCAATCGTGCACCATTAATCATTTCATCAATATTTAATCCCAACACAGCAGCAGGCAAAAGACCCACAGCACTCAAAACAGAATATCTTCCACCTAAATCAGTTGGTATATAAATCTTATCTAAATTATTTTCCGTAGCGAATTTATTTAAAAAACCATTGTTATTATCAGTTAAAACAACAAAATGTTCTTTCCAACCTGCACCAAAACGCTCTTCACACATTTTTCTTAACATAAAAAATAGCGACAAAGTTTCAGTAGTTTTTCCACTTTTACTAACTACGCAAAAAACAGTTCTACCCAAATCAATTATATCTAATAATGCTTGAATTCTTTCTGGGTCAACACTTTCTTCAACAAAAAACCTTGGTGCGTTACGTCTTGCTTTTGGTAACTCATTGTGGTGCATATGACAAAGCGCTTGAAAAATAGCAGAACTTCCTAATGAAGAACCACCTATTCCCAACACAACAAAAGTATCGCATTTTTTTCTAATTTTGCCAGCAAGGTTTTT
>JAGART010000085.1 GCA_017622115.1 Clostridia bacterium | reverse complement strand
GAAGTAAACCTTGCAACAGGTAAAACTCGTGGATACTTGTTAAATAATTATGACGAAATCTTTGGCGGTTGGGATAATTATAGTATTAGTGATAATAATGGTATTCCATCAATAGGTGATGGCGATATGCCAAGTGTTATAAATATTACATCTATCGAGGATTTACGTATAATGTATTGGCACCCAGAAAAGACATATTATCTTGCAAATGATATAGACTTTGTGGATTTACAAACTGGTAAAGTAGCAACTGCATTCTATCCAATAGGTTCAGAAAGTGCTCCATTTACAGGTAAATTCTATGGAAATGGTAAGACAATTAAAAATGTATTTATCATAAATACAGGTGCACTTTATGTAGGTTTCTTTGGTGCGACAAACAATGCAGAAATTCAAAACTTAACATTAGAAAATGTACGCTATACAACAGCATTAAGTGCAAACTCAAATGCTTATGTCGGTGCTGTGGCTGGTGTGGCTAAAAATAGTACATTTAATAATGTAAACGTAATTAATAACTCAAATGCTCACGCAATAGTTACAAATGCTACTTATGTAGGTGGAATGTTTGGTAAAATTTCTACTACAAGTGGAACGACAAATATTTCTAACTGTTATGTAGATGCTAATCTTGTATTGACAGACAATACTTATAGTAGTACAAAAAACACTTATGTAGGTGGTTTTGCTGGTGTAATTGAAGGGCAAACAAATATTACTCATTCATATAGTAGTGGTAATGTTACAAAATCATATTTAGACACAACAAACCCTGTAATTACTCATATTGTAGGTGGTTTTGCTGGTGCTATTACTGGTGAAAATGTAATTACTCAAATCTGTATTAGTGATGTTAATGTAAGTTTGAGTAAAGTAAATGCAACTACTTTGGCTGGTGGCTTTGCTGGTCAACTTGTAAGTGCTACTGCAAAACAAATCGATTCTTCTACAAATATTAATGTTGAGTTTAATGCTTTAAGTGAAAGCAAGACTTTGTATGTGGGTGGATTGATTGGTACAGGAATGAATGCAGACATACGTGGCTTTATAACTAGTGGCGATATTAGATTGACTGGTGTATATGGAATTAATACTTTAAATACAGAAGCCCCTAGTAGGCACGCTGTTGCTGGAATTAGTGCAAGTAGTACAGATGTAAACTTTGCAGAAGGTTACTCAATTACTTCTATTTACAATGATACTTGGTTTACAAATATTGATATGGCATTCTACTACTTAAACAATAGTGATAGTTTAAGTAAACATACAATATTAGTTGATAAGTTCTATTCATTAGTGGCTCGTGATAACTATGGTTTTGCAAAAACAAGTAATATAGTATTCTCTGGAAATGGTTTAAACACTTCTAATACATACTTTGTTAAAAATAACACAGGTGAATATTACAGCCTTTATGCAACAGAATGGAATCAACACAACCCAGCAAGGACTAAATATTTGAGTTTGTATTCTGGCAATACTGGTTTATACAAGACTTCACCGATATTAGTGAATAGTGGTGATGTATTTAGACAAATAAATAATAGTAGTTACAAATACTACTTGCAAACAACAGCACTCGCAATTAATGCGAACCTTTATGGTACTGGTCAAGTAAAATCAATATTAGGCTTCTACAACGGGGGCGGAAATGCTATTTCGTTGGCTATTCACAACAATACAAACGCAGATGATAAAGTTACAGAAACAAATATAGGTTTGTTTGGTAATGTGGCAAGCGAAAGCGTAATCGCAGGTGTTGTGTTGCGTGATGTAGTTGTTACAGCAAATCTTGCAGACTCTGTACAAAACTTTGGATTAATTGCTGGTAGTACAGCAACAAATTCTATAATTTATAGTTGTTATGTAAATGGCGAAGTAATGTTAAATACATTAGGTGCAACTAATATAGGTGGAATAGTTGGCGACAACAAAGCAAAATTAATTGCTTGCTCAACTGATTTAAGTGTTCAAGTTTACGGAAGCAGTAACATAATTTTAGGTGGCATTGCTGGTAAGTCAAATATTTCTAGTGTAACTTATGGAATTATAGATTGTGTAAGTTTAGGAAGAATTGATATTTACAACAAAAATGCAAAAGTTGCTGGGTTAATAGGTGATAATTCTAATGCACCATTGTATGCTTTAAGTACTTTGGTTAATGTAGAAATTAACGACTGGACAGCAGAGCAAACAGCTTATATTAATCCAGTAACAACAGCAATAAATGGCGATATTCACAACGATAATGGAATTTACTACGAAACTTCTGCGACAATTCAAGAAACCTCATACTTTATGGGCTTTGACTATGCAACACAAAAAGCTACACTTAATTTAAGTAATGCTTTTGCAAAACCTACAATTCAAATTAATCACGGATTGCCATATCTTGTTTGGACTGCTAGTTTAGCACAAAATACAGGAAATGGTGCTAGCACAAATCCTTATATTATTAAAACGGCATCTCAACTTGTTTGGGCTTTAAGTACTGGTGAACGTGGTGTAAATTATGAGTTGTTAAATGATATAGATTACAATAAATTATCTAAATCATATTTAAAGACTGATTTTGCAGGTAACTTGAATGGTAATGGAAACTATATCTATAATTTAAGTAGTACATTGATTGCTAATCTTTCTGGTACTATTACAGCATTAGGATTTAAAAATGTAAATACTACTGGTAATATTTTGGCAGATACTATTTCTGGAAGTGCTACTCAAATTTATGTAGATTCTGCTACTGGTGTAGTGGCAACTGGTAATATTGCAGATTCATTGTCTAATGGGGCAACATTTGGTGATGGTGCAACTAATTGCTTTAACACAACTATTACAGATGAACAATTTGCAACACTTGATGGCTCAATTTGGGTTTATGATGGTAGTAAATATACATTACTTGCTTTTGTTAGTCGAATAGGTGATAATGCGTTGCCATATTCAACCTTGATGTATAATGAAAATTCTAAAACATTTATTATTGCAAGTTTGCAAGACTTTGAAAACGCAACAGCATTTGCAAAACAAAATTTAGGTACATATACATTTAACTTCAATACTTTGCATACACTTGATTTAAATAATCGTGCATTTAGTATGCCAAGCGGTGCTTACATCAATTTTGATAATTTAATCACCATACAAAATGGTGTAATAATCCGTGATAGTGCAAATAGTTTCTTTGGAAATTCAGGCAGTGCAATAACTACAATCTCAAATTGTGGTGTTGTACAAGCAAATGAAAATGCTGGTTTATTTGGTATTAATTCAACACGTTATGCTGATAGTACTCTAAATATTAATAATTGTGTAGTAAACGCAACACAAAATGGTTCAATTATATTTGGAGAAGCAAATAATACAATAAGTGTGAATATTGATGGCCTTAAAGTATTTGTAAAGACTGGTGTAAATATTAATTTAATTAATAATATTAGTGCTACTGCAAATGTAACTTTAAATATTGCGAACGTTTCAGTATTTGGACAAATTGATAGTATTGTAAATGCAAATAGTGGTTCTGTACAAATCACCGCAGATGACACTAGTGTTTACTTAAATATCGTTTCTACAAATACAAGTTCTATTACGCTTAATGGTACAGAATATACATTGCCAGAAAGTGCTTAAAAATAAAAAATCCCAAAATTAATCTTTGGGATTTTTTTATATCTAAATAATAGACTTTTAATGTTAAATTTGATAGAATATCCAAAAACATAAGTAGGTTAAATTAGTGCAACAATTTGAATTAAAACTAGATGAACAACAATTAAAATGTATTAAATATTGTTATGAGCAACAGGGGAAATCTTTTGATTACGAAACGCAAAATAACAGTATTATTTTTACTCAAAATCCTGATATTCAAATGGATAATATTATCAACGTTTTGGCAGAGTTTTATTTTAGTTTACAAGATAAAACAAGTAAATTATCAAAAGTTGTAAACGAAACTATTGAAAAAATATTTTCATCTGCAAATGAGTATGTTGACAATATTGATGTTGATGACTACTTTTCTTTTATAGATGAATGATTATTTATTCATAAAGTTATATAAATTTACGTGCAAAAATGCTTAAAAACTAACAAAATGTATTAAAAAATGAAAAAATATGCAAATTTTTTAAAAAATTTTTAAATTTAGTATTGACAATAGATTAAAAAAGTGCCACAATACGCCCGAAAAGTGCAAAAGGAGGGTAATTTTGTGAAGGGAATTGCATTTTTGGCTGGTAGCGCTTTATTAATCGTTACGTTTTTTTTGCCGTTTTGGATTTATCCATTTGGGGCATATCAGGGGAGTGATGTAAATGGAGATTATTACATAAACTTCCATTTTGACAAAACTTATGAGAGTAATATGGCGGATATAGACTCGCAAGGGTATTATACAATAGCGGACAACAAAGTCTATATTAGCGACACCAAAGATTTTT
>JAGART010000084.1 GCA_017622115.1 Clostridia bacterium | reverse complement strand
TTAAAAATAATAGGTGTGGGTTATATTACAGAATTTAGTTCCAACTTATGTGCGGATAGTGGTAATTCTGCTGTTGCAAGTAAAATTTTATTAGCAGGTAAACTTGTTATATTCGTTTTAGCAATTCCCATTATAACATCATTAATAGATATAATTGTGAGTATAATGCCGTGAAAAAATTTTTAAAAAAATCCAACCCTTATATAAAAAGATTGCCAAATTTAAACAATAAAAAGTTAATTTTTATTTTTATAATTTTTATTGGACTAGCCTTATTTTTAATTCCCTCAACTTTATGTGAACCTGCAGAAACTGGCGATTTAACTCAACAATTAGAAGAAAGTGTTTATGAACAATTAGGTAATATTGACTTAACTCAATTTGATGAAATATTGCAAGGATTAGACCAAGATGCACAAAACTTGTTTAATTCCACGAGTTTTTGGGATAAAGTTGTACAATTATTAGACGGCGACTTTGGTGGTGATTTTACTACCTTTATAGGAGCGTTTTTTGATTGCTTTTTTGGTGAATTAGTAAATTTTGTACCT
Source organism: Clostridia bacterium (assembly GCA_017622115.1). Classification (GTDB taxonomy): domain Bacteria; phylum Bacillota; class Clostridia; order Christensenellales; family UBA1242; genus UBA7867. The sequence goes on along the minus strand of JAGART010000084.1, from coordinate 1,009 downwards.
CTGTTGTGTATTGTTATTGCAGTTGTTTTATTGTGTAGTTTGGTTGGAAATATACGTTCTGAAACTGGTTCAGATTCTGTCGGTAAAGTAATAAACTTTGTTTGTTATGGTGTTGTGATTGTGGTTGTTTCTGCTAGTGTGTTTTCGTTGCTTGATGAAGTAAGTGCTTGTGTGGGTTCAATAAAATCACAAATGGATTTGCTTTTCCCGATACTATTAACTTTATTAGCAAGCGTGGGCGGAGCAGTAAGCGTGGGAGTTTTTCAGCCTACTTTGGCAATTTTAGGAAATCTCACAGTAAAAATCTTTTCTACTTTTTTAATACCTTTGTTTATTTTTTCTTTTGTATTTATGGTTGTAGGTCATATGACAGACTCCGTAAAACTGAATAAATTTAATACACTCTTTAATAGCATTTTTAAATGGGTTGCTGGTATATGTTTTAGTATATTTATGGGAGCAATGGTATTTCAAGGTATTGTTGCAGGTAGTTTTGATGGAGTATCAATTAGAGCGACAAAATTTGCGTTAAAAAGTTATATACCTATTTTGGGTGGTTATTTATCAGATGGTTTTAATGTTGTAATGGCTAGTAGTGTTTTAATAAAAAATGCCGTTGGTATGGCAGGAATTATTTTAGCTGTCGGCACAATTTTAATGCCGATAGTTCAAATTGCTGTGTTTAGTTTGGGAATAAAACTTACAGCCTCTATATTAGAGCCGATGACAAAATCTCGTATTCCAGATTTTTTGATGTCTGTATCAAAATTATTAAATATGTTAGTTGTTATTATTGCTGGTATTGGCTTTATGTATCTAGTGAGTGTAGGAATGCTTTTATGTACTGCTAATTTGGGTTAGGTGAAAGTATGAATGAAATTAGTATATATTTGATGAGTATTGTGGGTGTAGTAATGCTCGTTGTTGCAATAGACTTAATATTGCCTGATAGTAAGATAAGTAAATATATAAAAGGTATAGTTTCTATATTTGTGGTTGCTGTGATAGT
>JAGART010000083.1 GCA_017622115.1 Clostridia bacterium | reverse complement strand
TCTCTTATTTTCTCTCCCTCCGGCACTTCGTGCCACCTCCCTCGTCAGATGGAGGCTTTTTAAAGGTTTATTTATACTTTCAATATTTTTTATAAGGAATGAATAAATTCCTTTTATTCGTTCCGTCCGATAGTTAGAGCATTACTCAATCTCGTTATGCCTGAAAAATTTAACCTTTTCTTCCTCCTTTTTTATTTTATACATTTCAATTATACTAAAAATTTTGCTATTTTGTAAAATGTTTTTGACAAGTTTCTGTAAAAAAATAAAAAAGACAACAAACGTTGTCTGTTAGTTGCGAGATTATTTTTTCTCTCCCTCCGCCACTTACGTGGCACCTCCCTCGTCAGAGGGAGGCTTATTAAAAGGCTTATTTATACACTTTAAATCTTATTTTAAGAAGCGAAATTGCCACAGAACATATAAATATGTTCTTCGCAATGACAAAGTAATTTTAATTATTATTTTTCTGCCTTTTATTCACCTCGCTCCCAGCGAGGCGTTGAGAGCACTCTTGGTTATTGCAATTATATTAGAAAGGCTGGCCTAGTGGTTCTAAACATAACATTATAGTTGTAATTTGCGGTACGGAAATTTCAACTTTCGGTTATGGAGAGAACTGCTAGTCCTGCCTTTATCCATAATAAAATAACTTTTTAGTGCGAGTTTTTTGTTAATTGCTTATTGAACAATAATCTAAACAGACCTCTTAAAAATTTGGGTGCTTTTATTACTATAATTCTCACAACAATCCCCCTTTTTTATGATTAATATGAAAAAAGAGGCGAAAGTGTGCAACTATTCGCCCAAAGATTTTAAAAATTTGATTAAGTCTTTTCGATTTTCTGTTGTGTACATAGCATTACCCAAAACAAGGGCATCAGCACCCAAAGAAACAATAGTGCCAGCATTTTGGCGATTAACACCGCCATCTACTTCAATTAAAAACTCGTAACTATGTTGTTTACGAATTGCATTAAGTTGAGCAATTTTTGAATTTGCACTCATCATAAAAGTTTGACCTGATTTACCTGGCTCAACACTCATAACTAGCACTAAATCAAGAAAAGGCAAGTAATTTTCAATCGCAGAAACTGGTGTATTAGGTTTAATAGAAAGACCCGCTCTGCACCCTAAATCGTGTATTTTATTTATAGCATTTATAATTGAAATAGTACCTTTTAGAGCCTCGAAATGCACGGTAATAATATCTGCACCTGCTTGAGCAAAAGGTGCAATTTTTTCCAAAGGATTTTGCACCATAAGATGCACGTCCATAGTCATATTAAGTCGTTTTGAAAGCAGAGCAAGCACCACTTCATCATAAGTTTTGTCTTGAACAAAGTTGCCGTCCATAATATCGCAATGAAGCCAGTCTGCTCCATCTTTGAGCAAAGATTTGCCATAATCGAGCAAATCATCTACTGGACAAGGGTGCGTACTTGGTGAAACGAAGATTTGTTTACTCATATTTTTTGTCCTCCTTTTGTTTTGCAATTTTAAATAATTCGCAATAACGTTGATAACGCAAATCGCTAAATTCGCCATTTTTAAGTGCTTGTTTTACGGCACAAACTGAAATATCTTCGCCGATATGGTTGCAATCGTTATATTTACAATTTTGGCTATAATTTTTTAATTCTGGGGTATTATCAACAATTTGCTCGGGTGTAAAGTCATCTAATTCAAAAGCATTAAATCCTGGGGTATCTGCGAGCAATCCACCATTTGGCAAAACGAAAATTTCGCTATGGCGAGTAGTATTTTTACCACGTGCAGTTTTTTTACTTAAATCGCCTACTTCCATATTTACATCTGGCAAAAGCACTTTTAAAAGGCTAGTTTTCCCTACTGCTGACTGCCCTGTCATAATAGAAAACTTACCGCTTAAAAGCGGATAAAGATTTGAATGCACACTAGAATTATCCAGTGCTGACACCAAAACAACTGGGCAAATTTTACTATACTGCTCATTTATTTCAGTAATTAAAGCGATGGCACAAAGGTCGATTTTATTTATGACAATTACTGGTTGAATATTTAAAGAAAAGAATTTAATCAGCAACTTATCGACAAGCAAAAGGTCGGGTTTTGGCACGGGAGCAATCACGATTAAGGCTTGCTCGACATTAGCGACAGGCGGTCGAATGAGTTGATTTTTTCGAGGAATAAGTTTTTCGATAACTAAATTTTGCTCATCAATTTCGACAAAATCGCCTACTTTAATTTGAGCTAATTTTAATTTTTTACGAGCCTTTAAAACTAAATTTTGCTCGTTCACTCTCACGGTAAAGTCGCCAGCGACTCCCTTAATAACTCTTGCTAAAATAATTTCACCTCTGTATTTTTAATATTTAATATGTATAAAAATCAAGACATATTGCTAGGATTTACTTCGACAAACACACTACATTTTGGGTGTTTATCTTGGGAAACAATCGAATGCAAAAAGTCTGTAATTGCAGGCTCTGTATTCATTTTGAAGCGAGTAATAATTTGATAACGGAATTTACCTTCAACTCTTGAAACTGGGCTAGCCATTGCTTTGCAATACAAAAACTCGCTTTTATTTTTGTTTAAATATTCATTTACTTGATTATAAAGTCTTGCGGTTGTTGCGTGAGCGTCTTGCTGGTCGGCAGACACAACTAAAATACGGACAATTTTTGCGAATGGCGGAAACGAAGTAACATCACGCAAATTAATTTCTTTATTATAAAAGCCGAGATAATCGTAATTTGCGACAAATCTATAAACATAATGATTTGGAGTATAGGTTTGCAAAACCACACGCCCTTCCTTTTCTGCTCTACCTGCACGCCCTGCTACCTGTGTAATGAGTTGGAAAGCACGTTCAGTCGCACGATAATCGCTAAAATGCAGGCTCATATCGGCATTAATAATACCAACGAGTGTAACGTTTGGGAAGTCGTGTCATTTGGCAATCATTTGAGTTCCCACTAAAATACAAGGTTTAGTATTACCGAATTCCGCCAACAACTCGTTTAAGTCATTTTTGTTTTTAGTAGTATCAAAATCCATACGCAAAATTTTGACATCTGGGAAGTGATTTTTAAGTTCTTCCACAACTTTTTGAGTACCCATAGCCCCCATACGAATATAATTACTGCCACAAGAAGGACAATTTGTAAGGGCTTTGTATCTGCGGTGGCAATAATGGCATTTTAGTTCGTTATCTTCTTTATGATAAACGAGCGAAACATCACAATCTTCACACTTTGCGACATAACCACATTCACGACAAATCATATAACTACTAAAACCTCTACGGTTTAAAAAAAGCATTGCTTGATTATTTGTTTCTATACAATTTTTGAGTTGTGATAACATTTTTTCGCTAAACATACCAGTATTGCCTTTGCGGACTTCATCACACATATTTACAATCTCGATAGTAGGCATACTACGAGCATTAGCACGATTGGGCAAAGTATGCAACACGTATTCACCCTCTTGGGCTTTTAAGAATGATTCTAAACTTGGAGTAGCACTTCCCAAAATAACGGGACAATTATTATATTGAGCCCTAAAAATTGCGACATCGTGAGTTTGATAGCGAGGATTAGATTCTGCCTTATAACTTGAGTCGTGTTCTTCATCTAAAATAATAACTCCCAAATTTGTCAAGGGTGCGAAAACAGCACTTCTAGCACCTATTGCAATTTTCGCCTGTCCTGTACGCAATCTTTGCCATTCATCAAAACGTTCGCCCACACTTAAACCGCTATGCAAAATAGCGACTTCTTTACCGAAACGAGCGGTGAAAGTAGATAAAACTTGCGGAGTAAGAGAGATTTCTGGCACTAACAAAAGTGCAGTTTTGCCCTCATTTAAGACTTGGGAAATTACATTCATATAAACTTCTGTTTTACCGCTACCAGTAACACCAAAAAGCAAATGGACTTGGTTACGATTAGTTAATACAGATTCAACAACTCTACTTTGTTGAGGAGTAAGGGTAACTTTTTTATCTTCTCTCGCTACAAAATTAGGGCTACGAAGTTTTGCTTGAGTAGTTTGCTTTAAATAACCTGCATCAATTAATTTATTTACATTTGCTGATGAATACTTTTTGTTAAGTTCTGTTTGAGCATATTGCACATTAGGTTTTAAACTCATAATGAGTTCAATTTGTTTAGTAGCATTTTTACGCACAGAAAAAAGCAATTCATCGGGATTAAAAGATTCGGTTGTTTCCACGAAATTGATATAAAGAGGCTTTGCTTTACCACTACGTAATTGGGTAGGGATAAAAAGCCTCATACAATCAATATTTCGCAAATGAAAGGCATCACGTAATTTGTCGTTGAGTTGCAAAAACTCTGGCAACAAAACGGGATAATCATCTTTTGCTGAAATAATAGTTTTGAGTAAATTACTGGGCAAATCACTTTTTTCTTTAAGTCGAAGCACATAGCCCTCAATAATACGTTTACCAAAAGGAACGTTTACCCTTTGTCCAGCAATAGTATCGGGGGTAGCAATATAGTCAAAAACTTTGTCAACCTGCTCATTTGCGACATCGACAATAACTTCTGCTATCATTTACTACCCCCGAAAATAAATTAATATTGTGTATCTCCTGCTGATACTTTACCATCATAAACTTCTTCTGCTGCAATAGAAATAACTTTTGGGTCTTTATCACTTGGTTCGCCCATTAAGTATTCACTATTTAATTGTTTTGCTCTTTTAGAAACCAAACAAGTCAACAAAAACTTGTTACCTACTTTTTTAGTAAGAGTGTCAATAGGTGGCTCCATCATAACATAATCTTTTTCTATTTCCATAATAATCTCCTAATTAATCAATTCATTAACAATATCTGCAACCATTTTTGGATTTGCTTTACCTTGTGTGGCTTTCATAGCCTGACCGACAAAGAAAGCCATAGTTTTTTGGTTGCCATCTTTTAATTCTTGCACGGCTTTTGGATTTGCTTGCATAATAGTTTGAATAACTTCTTTTAAAGCACCAGTATCATTCATTTGTTTTAAGCCTAATGCTTCTACTAATTCTCTTGGCTCTCCACCCTTTTCCCAAAGGATATCAAAAATCTTTCTAGCACCTGCTTGGTTGATTTCCTCTGCCTTATACATTTTAAGCATTTCTGCTAATTGTTTAGGTTGAACTGGTATAATCTTATCATCTTCATCTAATGCATTTAACTTTTTAAACACTTCGGCAGTAATCCAGTTACAAACAAATTTAGGTTCGTTAAAGTCTTGTAAAACTGCTTCAAAAAAGTCTGCATATTTTCTTTCGGCAGTCAAGAGGTTTGCATCTTGTTCTGTCAAGCCCATAGCAACATATTCTGTTACACGAGCAGGAGCAAGTTTAGGCAAACGTTTACGAATACTCTCAATATATTCTGGTGTTACATCAAGAGGAATTAAGTCAGGGTCTGGGAAGTAACGATAGTCTTGACTATCTTCTTTACTACGCATTGAAAAAGTTTTGCCTTTTTCATCGTCCCAACGTCGAGTTTCTTGTACGATTTGTCCACCACTCTCTAAAACTTCAATTTGTCTATTAGCCTCGTATTTGATTGCTCTCAACACTGCTCTAAATGAGTTTAAGTTTTTTAACTCTGTACGAGTACCAAAAGGTTCACCCGGTTTGTTTACAGAAATATTTACATCAAAGCGAATACTACCCTCTTGCATTTTACAATCACTTACACCAACATAAAGAAGTGTACTGCGTAATTTTTCAAGATAAGCAACTGCTTCTTCCGCACTATTCATATCTGGTTCTGAAACGATTTCGATTAAAGGCACGCCACCACGATTGTAATCAACCAAAGTACCTTGGTTATCGTGAATAAGTTTACCAGCATCTTCTTCCAAATGAATACGGTTAAGTCTAATAAATTTCTTTTTGCCATCGACTTCGATTTCTAATCCACCGCCAACGCAAAGAGGGTACTCTAATTGAGAAATTTGATATGCTTTTGCTAGGTCTGGGTAAAAGTAGTTTTTACGTTCGAATACAGAATAGTTATTAATACGACAACCAACAGCAAGCCCCATAAGAATAGCACGTTCAACAGCATCACGATTTAGTACAGGTAAAGCCCCTGGCATAGAAGTACAAACAGGGCAAGTATTTGTATTTGGCTGATTA
>JAGART010000082.1 GCA_017622115.1 Clostridia bacterium | reverse complement strand
GTGGCTAAATGTATAACCTTGCAAAATTTGTTTTGTAACAAATGTTATTGTGTCAGTATCTGCTAGATTACTATAATTATCTGCAATAACGTATGCAATACCACCGATTGTGCAAGTGTTGAGGGAATTTTTGTAACCAGCACAATCGGTGGTATTGCATACGTTATTGCAGATAATTATAGTAATCTAGCAGATACTGACACAATAACATTTGTTACAAAACAAATTTTGCAAGGTTATACATTTAGCCACTGGATAGATATGGACGGCAACAATTTAGGTACAGAAATGAGTATTCGTTTAACAAAATCTCAAGTTATGGATAATTTAATAACTGCTGTGTATGTGCAGAATACTAATACAAATACAAATGATGATTTAAATAATTAGTTATTTTATTACGTAAGTTTAAAAGGGGTAGTCCTCTCAAAAACGAAAGTGGTAACTTTTTAATAAAAATTACGACTTTGTTGTTTTATCGAGAAGCACCTCCTTTTAAGCTTCAATGTAATTGCAATAATCAATATTGGTGGCATCTCCCTTGCGTAAAAAGAGGCTTAACATAAGGCGATACTGCCACAGAATATAAATGTTCTTCGCAATGACAGAGATTTTAATATTAAATAAAGCGGACTAATAAATAAAATATTGTCATTGTGAGGAATAACGTTCCGTGATAATCTATCCTTATAAAAACAATACTATGCAAAGTACTATGCTGTATGTTTTGCGAATAGTTTTGTGCTAAAATAAAAAGAAAAGACTTAAATTAAATATTTAAGCCTTTTTTATTAATCTTTTAAGATTTCGTTAATTTCGCCACCGCCGAGGCAGTTTTCTTGACTATCGTAAAGTACGGCAAATTGTCCTTGTGTGATTGCACGTTGTGGTTCTTTAAAAGTTAATTTAACATTATCGCCTATAATTTCAGCAGTTACTTGTTGGTCTGCTTGGCGATATCTAAATTTTGCGAAACATTCAAATTTAGTTTGTTCTGGTTTTTGTGGTATCCAATTAAATCCAGCGGTGATTAAGCCAGTAGAGTAGAGGGAATCATCTTTACCTTGCTCAACGTAAAGAGTGTTTGTGGTGAGGTCTTTTTTTGCAACAAACCACGCACCTTGTGCTTCATCTTTTTGTCCGCCAATGCCTAATCCTTTATGTTGTCCGATTGTATAATACATTAAACCTTGATGTGTGCCAATCGTTTTGCCATTTATTGTTTTAATTTCTCCTGGTTGAGCAGGCAAGTATTTAGACAAAAATTCACGGAAATTACGTTCACCGATAAAACAAATGCCAGTACTATCTTTTTTTTCTGCGGTAATTAGTCCGTTTTGACTTGCAATTTCTCGCACTTGTGGTTTTGTTAAATCACTTAATGGGAAAAGTACATTTGCTAGTTGTTCTTGATTAAGTTGATTTAAAAAGTATGATTGGTCTTTGTTTTTGTCTAGTGCTTTTTTGAGATAGTGAAGACCATTAGTTGTTTCTTTTTTAGCATAGTGTCCTGTGGCGATATAGTCTGCTCCTAGCATTTTTGCACGTTCTAAAAAAGGCCCAAACTTGATTTCTCGATTACACAATACATCTGGATTTGGTGTTCTGCCTTGTTTGTAACTTTCCAAAAAATATTCAAACACTTTTTCATAATATTCTTTTGAAAAGTTTACAGAATAATAAGGAATTCCAATTTTATCGCAGACTTTGCGAGCATCATCATAATCTTGTGTGCTTGTACAGCGACCTTGGGCATCTTTTTCTTCCCAATTTTTCATAAAAAGTCCAATGACTTTGTATCCTTGATTTTTTAAAAGTAAAGCGGTTACGCTAGAATCAACGCCACCGCTCATACCTACTACAACAGTTTTCATAAATTAATTTTCCTTTAATACAACAGGTATTTTAAATCGTTTGGTTGCTACTCTAAATATATCAGTTACCCAAAAGAAAAACAACAATATTCCAACAATACAGGCAAGTACAAAAAAGAAATTTGCGACTGGGTCTGTATAGATGAGTTGAGTGCCTGGGGCAAACCCTGTGTTAATCCCTGGGATAAGCAAAAAGGTGATAAAGAATATACTACAAACTAAATAAATAATGCCGATTGCATAACGTTTTGTATAGAAATAGTGTCCACCAAAAAACCCTAAAAAGATACACATAAGCAAAGTATTTTTATAACTTAAATCTTTTGGGAAGTGGGTGGTGAGTACTATTTTGTCGTGTTCGTATTCTGCACGTGCTTGCTTTACTGCTTGAAAAGAAGCCTCTTGAATTTGGCTCATTTTAGTCCCACATTTAAAGCAAATTGGGCTACCGTGCGGAATTTTAGCACCGCATTTTGGACAACGCAATGTTTTTTCTCCTTAATCAAGTGTGTTCATAAGTCTAACTAAATCGATAACTCTGTTTGAATAACCCCATTCGTTATCATACCAAGCAACGACTTTTACAAATTTTTCGTTTAACATTATTCCAGCGCCAGCATCAAAAATAGAACTGCGATAGTCGCCATTGAAATCACTAGAAACGACCGCTCTATCTTCGTAACCTAAAATACCATCTAATTCATTTTTGCTTGCTTTTTTCATAGCATTACAAATTTTTTCATAAGTAGTTGGCTTTTTTAAACGTACGGTCAAATCAACGCAAGAAACATTAATAGTTGGCACACGGAAAGACATTCCTGTTAGTTTGCCTTTTAATTCTGGAATTACGACACCTATAAGTTTTGCTGCACCTGTGCTACTAGGGATAATGTTAAAACCAGCAGCACGGCCACCACGCCAATCTTTTTTAGAAGTGCCATCAACTGTTAATTGTGTGGCAGTAATTGCGTGAATTGTGCTCATCAAACCTTCTTCAATACCAAAGTTATCGTTTAATACTTTAACAATAGGGGCGAGGCAGTTTGTAGTACAACTAGCATTAGATACAATTTGCATATCTTTTGTAAGTGTGTCGTGATTAACTCCCATAACAATAGTAGGGACACCTTCACCTTTTGCAGGTGCAGATATTATAACACGTTTTGCGCCAGCTTTCAAGTGGGCACTTGCTAATTCATAAGAAGTAAATTTTCCACTACATTCTATTACTATATCTGCGCCCAGTTGTGCCCAAGGAATATTTTCTGGTTCTTTTTCACTACTAAATGCGATTTTTTTACGATTGATGATTAAATAATCATCTTTAAAGGAAACAGCCCCGGGATATTCGCCGTGGGTTGTATCAAAAGTGAACATATAACTTGCATATTCTGCATTCATAAAAGGGTCATTTATACCTACAATGGTTACATCATTTGTCATAGAAGCAACTCTTGCTACCAAACGACCGATACGCCCAAAGCCGTTTATTCCGATTTTAACTGTTGCCATAATTTAGTCCTCACTTTTTAGTTTTTGCTGTTTTTTTGCCATCAATTTTAGAAATTACTGGTTTAGTTGTCTTTTTTGTAGTTGCAGTTGTAGTCTTTTTGGCTGTTGTACTTTTTTTAGTAGAAGTAGTTTTTGTAGTTGTCTTTTTAGGTTCTTTTGCACTTGTTGTTTTTGTGCTTGTAGTTTTAGTTGTTTTCTTTGGTTTTTCTTGTTTTTCTTCTTTTTGTGCAGGTTCTTCTTTAATTTCTGCTTTAACTTCTTCTGTTACTTCTTGTTTGTGTTCTAATTCATTTTTAAGAATTTCTTGTTCTGCTGCTTTTTGTTTTAATATATCCATAGCAGAAGTATGGTTCATTTCAATTTCTTCATTTTCATCTTCGCTAAATTGTTTAGCAATTTCAGAGTTGTAGCTTACGTATTCCACAACTTTTATAACAGGTTCTTTTTGCAGATTTAGGGCTACTGGATAACCAAGTCTTGTTTTATAAATTTGTCTTGCTGAAACTACGCAAATTAAAATTCCAAATACAAGCCAAACAATAACACCAACTAATACAATACCTGTGTAAGTACCATCATTAAAGAAAGGAAATACAAGAGCCATAGCGATAAGTGCTAAAAAGAAGAACATAGAAACGATACCCAAAGCAAAGAAAGACCTATTTGTTTGTTTTTGCTCTAATGTAGGGTTTTCGTAAATTTTTTCTGTTGTAACTACACGATAGTGTCTTTCTGGGTCTGGATTTACAAGTCTTAAAGCCTTACTTAAAGTAGGGTTTAATATAATTGTATTAACACTACGAGCATTTAAGTAAATTACACGAGCATCACAACCGATATCTTGACCACGACCTAAAAAACGTAAACCTAATTGATATGTTGTGCGACCAAGAGAAGTAAAGATAGATTTAAACCAGTTTTCTTTTTGTTTTGTAAATACAATATCAGCACCGTCAAAGTGTTGTTTTAAAATTTTTGTTATTACTTCTGGATTAGTATCCATAGTACAAAGTAAAACATCACCATTGTTTGTAAAGTCGAGTGCTGTATAAATAAGAGTATTTGTATTGGTGGCAGGGGCAGAGATAACCAGTTGTTTATTCTTTTGACCGCTTACTATTCGTTTTAATTCATTTTTAAATCCATAATCATCACAAATAGTATATACGATTTCAAAAGGTTCATTAAACTGTGCCATAGCTTCACTAAACGCTTTGTCACGTTCTGCTAGGTTGTAATTTTTGGTATCGCTGTCAGCGGTAACTACCAATGAAATCATAATTTAACCTCACTATTATTTTTTTAAACTAAAATAAGAATTTAAAATCTAGTAATAGTTTAAACATATTATATTATTTTATTTGTTTTTTTCCAAACATTTTAGAGCATTTTTTAAAAAATAATGTAAATTTTGTCGAAGTATTTTAATTTTAGTAAAAAAATTGTAGTAAAAAAGGTAGAAAATCTACCTTACATACATTTGTTTAATATATCAATAATGTCATTTATGTCTGCATTTTGTTTGTTTATGATAATAGCCCCATCATTTATTGCTTTTTGTGCTATTTTTTGTAAATCATCAGTTTTTACATTATAATCACTTAATTTTAAGGGTAACCCGCTAATTTTGTTTAGATATTGAGTAAATTCAATTATACAATCGATAGTTTTTTGAGCCCTTTGTTCTTTTGGTGTACTTGCATAAACTTCTGTGCCTGCTATATATAAAAGTAATTCAGCATAATCATTTTTGCATTTTTCAAGATTAAATTTCATACATTCAGGCAAAAGAATTGTCATTGCATTGCCGTGAGGAATGTTTACTTCACCTCCGCAAGCGTGTCCTATTGCGTGTACTATGCCAACCATAGAATTGCTAAATGCAATACCTGCAAGGGTAGAAGCAAGAGCGAGTTCTGTGCGGGAATTGTCAGTAGGATTTTCTAAAACAATAGGCAAATTTTTAATAATTAGTTTTATTGCTGTTATAGCATAAGTGTCAGAAATGCAATTTTTTTGTACGCCAGAGAATGCTTCAATACAATGACAGAAAGCGTCCATAGTACTGCTTGCTATTAACTTTTTAGGAAGTGTGCGAGTAAGCCTTACATCAATAAAAGCAACATCAGGTAGTAATTCACTCGAAATAAATTCCATTTTTACACCTGTTTCGTGATTTTTTATTACTGCAACTGCTGTACATTCGCTACCAGTTCCACAAGTAGTAGGGAGTACAATAAAAGGAATATGTTTGCCTTTTTTAATGATTTCATTTCCAGAAAGTGTAAGTATATTATCAATATTACTTTGAGATAAAATCATTCGTACACCTTTTGCGGTGTCAATAACACTTCCTC
>JAGART010000006.1 GCA_017622115.1 Clostridia bacterium | reverse complement strand
TATCTATTTCTTTATTTACACTTGTAACAAAACCTATATCTCCATTAAATACCGCTTCGCCCAACTCCCAACTACCATTTTGTCTTTGCTTCTTCCACGCTTGCGTATAGTTATTTGAAGTTTGCATAACTTTATCACCTACACGAAAAAGTGTGTAATCAAATCTCATTTCAGGCTTTAACGCATCTGCAGGATTGATTTTTGACTGCAAAATATTATTTAAGTTATCTATACCACAAACACCTACACGCATAGGAGCAAGCACTTGTATTTTCATAGGGTCAATTTTTAAAAATTTAGGAATTCTAAAACTAGCCAAACTCAAAATTGTGTGTGCTATGTCTTCTTGTGTTTCTTTATTTTCATAAAAGAAATCTTGACTTTTATTATCAATTACAGGCATATCACCAGCATTGATAGCGTGTGCATTTGAGATAATAAGACTTGACTCACTTTGTCTATAAATATGTGTAAGTTGAGCACAAGCAATTTTATTAGAAGCAATAATATCTGCTAAAACATTACCTGCACCAACACTAGGAAGTTGATTTTTATCACCAACCAAAATAAGTTTTGTATTAGGTTTTAAGGCACTAACCAACGATAGCATTAAACTAGCATCAACCATAGAAACTTCATCAACAATCACAACATCATAAGGAAACTTATTCGTTTCATTAAAGTAAAACATTGCTGTATCTGATTTTGTTTCTCCACCCACATAGTCTATCATCAAAGCCCTATGAATAGTACTTGCTTCTTCCTTACAACTCTCACTCATACGTTTTGCCGCACGACCAGTAGGAGCAAGCAAAGCAATTTTGCCAAAACGTTCATTTAAAATACGCAAAATACATTTTATAATTGTAGTTTTACCAGTACCCGGACCACCAGTAATTACGCACACACCATTATTGATTGCTGTTTCAATCGCATTTCTTTGGTCAGGGTGAAACTGTACTTTATTAAATAACTCAAATTGCTCTATTTCGCCAGAAATATCTAGCGGAATATTATCTTGCTCCATAAGCATTAAAAGTTTTGTAGCAATTTTTAACTCCATATTATAATACTTAACGAGCATTAAACAAGGAACATCATTAAATTCGCAACGTTTTACTATACTTTCTAAAACTAGTTGGTCAATAATTTCGTTTAAGTCATCAAGTCGAGTAGTGATATCGATATTTAACAATCTACTTAAATTTACGTATATATCTTCCAAAGGCAAATACGTATTGCCATCTCGCTCACTAGACTCATTTAGTACATAAACAAGTCCAGCACGCAATCTAAATTTACTATCAGCAGGAATTCCAACATTTAAAGCAATTTTATCTGCTGTTTTAAAACCTACTCTTGACATATCTTCTACTAACTTATATGGGTTTGTCTTGATAATTTCTCTTGCATCATCACCATATTTTTTAAAGATTTTAACTGACATATTAGTAGAAATATTATAATCTTGCAAAAACATAACTACATTTTGCATACGTTTTAAATTTAAAAATGTTTGTCCTATTTCTGCTGCTTTTTTTAGATTAACCCCTTTAACCTCACTTAACTTTAAAGGGTTTAATTCAATTATATCAAGTGTTTCATCACCAAATTTATCTACTATTCTTTGTGCTGTAATAGGTCCAATGCCTGGGATTAAACCACTAGATAGATATTTAACTACACCCTCGCCAGAATTTGGCTCTTTTATAGAATAACTATCAATTCTAAATTGCTCGCCCCATCGAGAATCTGTAACAAAGTTGCCAGTTGCACAAATTTCTTGTCCAGTATATATTTTTGATAAAGTCCCAACTATTGTAATCACTTCTCGATTACTAGAAACTCGAGCGACTGTAAAACCGTTCTCCGAATTTTGAAACACAATAGACTCTATAACACCATTTATAGTCATAAATTCCTACACTTTTTAAATCAAATTTTCAATTATTTCAAAAATCTTTTCATTACCTTTTTTATCTTGTGCACTTGTAACAATGATATCACCCAAACCAACACCCAAAGTATTAGCAATTAGGCTAACTTGTTTGTTGATTTGACCACGTGATATTTTATCAGCCTTTGTGGCTATAATGTTAAATGGAATATTGTATGTGTATAAATAACTCAACATCAATTTATCTTTTTCTGCTGGCTCATGACGAATATCAACAAGCACAAATACACGTTTTAAATTTTTACTATTCTCTAAATACGTGCCTATCAACTTTTGCCAACTTGCTTGCTCTTGTTTGCTTGCTTGTGCAAAACCATACCCCGGCAAGTCCACCAAATAGAATTGACTATTGATTTTAAATATATTAATTAATCTTGTACGCCCCGGAGTACTACTTGCTTTTGCTAATTTTTTTCTATTTGTAATGGAGTTAATCAAACTAGACTTTCCCACATTACTACGCCCTACAAAAGCAAATTCAGGCAAGTCAAGCCCACCTAAATTTTCTGAATTAGCAATACTTTTGATAAATTCTGCTGATTTAATAATCATAAATTAATCCTCATCATCTTCATCTTCGTCATCATCATCTTTGCTTTCTTTTGGTGATAACTTTTGTTGTAAAGCATATTCTAAAACTTCATCAATAGTAGAAACTGCTTTAATTTCTAATCTATCTTTAACTTCTTGTGGCAATTCCCAAAGGTCGATTTCGTTATCCTTTGGAATGATACATAATTTAATACCTGCTCTGTCGGCAGCGATTAATTTATCTCTCAAACCACCTATAGGCAACACTCTACCACGAATACTAATTTCACCAGTCATAGCAGTAAGTGGGGTTGTTGGAATATTTGTCAAAGCAGACACAACTGCAGTAGTCATAGCAATCCCAGCACTAGGTCCTTCTACCCCATTTGGTACTTGTGGAATGTGAACGTGAATAGCGTTTTTCTTTAAGCATTTTTTGTCTATACCCCATTCTTTTGCACGAGATTTTACCAAAGTATAAACTTGCTCAACAGATTCTTTCATCATTTTACCCGGTTGACCAGTTAAAGCTATGGCAGGTTTGCCCGGCACAAGTGTTGCTTCTATTAACAACACACCACCAGTAATTCCACCAGTTACAGATAAACCAACGATTTCACCAACATTTCCTGCTTTGTAAATATCTAACTCACGATTACGCTCTTTTCCTAAATAGTCATCAAGATTTTCTTCACAAATATCTCTAAACTTTTCGCCTGTAACCATAAATGTAGCATATTTTCTACATATTGTAGCAATCTTACGCTCTAAACTACGTACACCGCCCTCGAAAGTATATTCAGCAATAATTCTACGCAAAAGTTCATCACTCAACTTAACAGTACCTTCTGGCACACCTGCAAGTTTTTCTTGTTTTGGAAGCAAGTATTTTTTTGCAATTTCCATTTTTTCATATTCTGTGTAAGAACGTAGATTTATAATTTCCATACGGTCACGCAAAGCATAAGGAATATTGTTTATATCATTTGCTGTTAAAATAAACATAACTTGACTTAAATCATATGGAATTTCCAAGAAGTTATCTTTAAAGTGGTCATTTTGAGCAGGGTCAAGAACCTCTAACAAAGCACTTGCTGGGTCACCTCTTGAATCACTTGTCATCTTGTCGATTTCATCAAGTAAGAATACAGGATTAATTGTACCCGCTTGCTTCATACCTGCTAAAATTCTACCACACATAGCACCTACATAAGTTCTGCGGTGTCCTCTAATCACACTCTCATCATTTACACCACCAAGACTAACTTGCACATATTTACGTCCCATAGCATTAGCAATAGATTTTGCAATAGAAGTCTTACCAACCCCCGGAGGTCCTGCCAAACAAATAATTTGAGCATTTACTTGTTTTGTAAGTTTTATTACAGCCAAAGTTTCTAAAATTCTTTGTTTAACTTTTTCCAAAGCATAATGTTCATCATTTAAAACTTGTTTTGCTTTTTCGATATCAATATTGTCTTCTGTTTTAGTTGTCCAAGGCAATTCTAAAACAGTTTCTACAAAGTTACGAATATAACCAAGTTCTGGTGAACCAAAAGGAAGTTTACCCATTCTTTTAATTTCTTTGAGTACTTTTTCTTCTGATTCTTTTGGCATCCCTAATCTTTTAACTTTTTCTATAAATTCTTCGTTTTCATCAACTTCGCCATACAACTCATCATTTATCACGTGTAATTGCTCACGCAAATACATTTCTTTTTGGCTCTTTTGAATGTTTGCATTTACTTTTTCTTCAATCTCACGGCGAAGTTCTATTCTTTGAACAAAGTCTTGTGCAATTCTGTAAATTTCGTTTAAACGTTTTTCAACATCTAACTCTACAAACAATTTTGATTGAACGCTTACATCATCTTTTGACAACAAGTGAATTAATGAATCGGCAAATTCGCTAGGATTTAATTCTGAATCAAAAAGATTTGCTCTTAAAGATGGAGGCAAAATCCTTTCGTTTGCAAGTTTTAATAAAACACTCTTGATATTTTCCATTAGTTCAAAAGAACGTTGAGAAAATTCATTTTGTTCTTCTATTAAATCGCCCTCAACATAAAAAGTTTTGTCGTTAGTAACTTTTTTAATTTTTATTCTACCATCACCAACAACCATTAATTTTATGCCATCGCCTTGATTGATTACTCTTTTTATAGCACACAAACAACCGATATCATAGAGGTTTTCTATTTTAATTTCATCTGCTTGAATTTTGCTAGCAACTGCTACGATTTGCTCGCCACGATTAAAGGCTTCTTTCATACCTTGTACTTCGATATCGTTATTAATTTCGCAAGTAAGGCTAATACCTGGAACGGCTACGATATTAGACAAATACAAAGCAAAGAACTTCTTTTGTTTTGGAGTTTGCTCTTTTTCTTGAATTTCAATCACTTCATCTGGTTTAACTTCTTTAATTTTTTTGTCATCTTGCTGATTATTATTTTCTTGCATTATTTCTAGACTCCTGTTTGATAGTAATAACATATAAATTATATCTTATAAAGCAAAAAAAATCAACACATTTTGGTTGATTTCTTTAATTACTCGACAGTTACAGATTTAGCCAAATTTCGAGGTTTATCTGGGTCTAAATTTTTGCTAATTGCAGTTTTATAAGCAAGCATTTGCAAAGGTTTTATAGCGACAAAAGGGCTTATTAAATCATTAACTTTTGGGATTTTTATAAATTTAAAAACGAATTTTTTGAGTTCTACAAAAGGACTAAACAAAATAACCTTTGCACCCCTACTATTTAACTCGTGAATATTATTTAACGTTTTGTCTATTAAATTACTTTGAGTTAAAATAGCAATTACTATACTATCTTTATGAATTAAGGCAAGTGAACCGTGTTTTAATTCGCCAGCAGGCAAAGCCTCACAATGAATATATGTTATTTCTTTTAACTTTAAAGCACTTTCCATTGCTATCAAATAATCTAATCCACGACCAACAAAATACACACTTTGTTGATATTTTATTTCTTGCACAATATCGTTTAATTGTTCAAAATAATCCAACTTGCTATATCTAAACATCTCTGCTTTTATATTTTCTGTTGTATAGTTAAGTTGAATAGATTTTATTTGTGCTATGTATTCTGTTAATCCATAAATAACAGCAAGTTGTGCTAAATATGCTTTTGTAGAAGCAACAGCGATTTCAGGTCCTGCACTTGTAGGCAAAATAAAGTCCGCAATCCTTTCCATTCTACTTGCTGGCACATTTGTTATTCCTATTGTAATAGCCCCCATACTTTTTGCAAGTTCCAAACTACTTAACGTATCCGCTGTTTCTCCACTTTGACTTAAAAACAAACAAATACTTTGTTATTTATAAGCGGTTTTTTATAACGAAACTCACTCGCATAATCTAATTGAACAGGGATTTTTAACTGATTTTCGATTAGATATTTTGCAATTCTACCAGCGTGTAAAGCAGTTCCGCAAGCAGTAATATGTAAGTTAAAATCACCCTCAAAAATATTTATAGGCAATTTATTTGCCCAAACACCTTTCAAGCGATTAAGCGAATCAACAACACTACTTGCTCCTTGTTCAATTTCCTTATGCATAAAGTGAGCATAATCACCTAACATAATTTGCTCTAACTTAATTTGTAAAGTTTCAAAATGCGGTTTTACAGAATTAAAATCAGCATCAAATATAGTTATTTTTTCTTTTTGAATACAACCAAATTCGCCATCTTTTACAGAATAAATTTCATTTGTATAAGGTAAAATTGCAGATGAATCACTTGCTAAAAAGTTTTGTCCACAGCCTTTACCCAAAATCAAAGGACTTTTATTTTTTGCAAAGAAAATACAATCATCAAGTCCCTTTACAACTATCGCCAAAGCATAAGCCCCATCAAGTAGCGAAACCACTTTTTGCAACACTCGTAAAACTTGTTTTTTTGTAAAATTGCAAGTACTATGCAAAGTATTATGCACACAATTTTGTGCAGAGTTTTGCTCATTTTTAATAAAGTTTTGCAATTCAGCACCCAAAAGAACTGCTATTACTTCTGTATCCGTTTCAGTATTAAAATAAAAATCTTTTTTAAGTAAGTCGTTTTTTAAATTCACAAAATTTTCTATTATTCCATTATGCACTAATGCTAAAATATTATCATTATCAATATGAGGGTGTGCATTAGTTTTATTAGGCTCACCGTGCGTTGCCCATCGAGTATGCCCCAACGCACAAGAAGATGGAATAATTTTATTCTTTAAATATGTATTTAGATTTTCTAACTTTCCAACTTGTTTCTTAACAAATAAGTTGCCACAATCGAGATAAGCAACACCTGCCGAATCATAGCCACGATATTCTAATCTTTTTAAACAATCCAACACAATAGGCACGCCTAACTTTTCACCAGTATAACCAACAATTCCACACATAACTACACCTCCCGTTTTTGTAAAATCTGCCAAGCAGTTAATAAATTTGTACTTTTGCTAAATTCATTAGTTAAAACAATGATTTTGCCATTTTTATTTTTGGGTTGTGCTTTGTTTAATATTTGATTTACTACACCAAAATTTCCATCATAAACTGGAACATTAAAGTTTTGCGCTATAAAATCCCTGATAAATATGTAATGAGTACACCCTAGCACCACACAATCTATATATCCCTCGTACTCACTTATAATACTAACTATTTGTTGTTTCAAAACATTTAAGTTGTTAATACTATTCTCTATATTTTTAGCCAATGTTGGCATAGGTCTTAAAATCAAATTTATATCTTTATTATCTTTGTATTGTTGAATTAATTTATTATACTTTATAGTATTTTGTGTTGCTAAAAGCAAAATATTTCTCTTGCCATTTTTAGTTGCAACTTTTAGTGCAGGTTCTGTACCTATGATAATTTTATTAGGCAATGCTCGCCTCAAAACACTTATAGATACCGCTGTTGCCGTATTGCAAGCCAGTACAATAACCGCAGGATTATACTTTTTATTTAAAGTTAATATGTTTTGTAGTATTGTTTTACGCAACACCGCCAAAGGTTTGTTACCATACGGCATTGATTTATAATCCGCAAAATAAATATAATCTAACTTCTTTTCTTTTTTTAAACACTCAAAAAGAATAGGCATTCCACCTATTCCCGAATCAATTATCAGCACTTTACTATTTAATTTTGCGTTATTCATAGTAGTAATTTATGAACTCAAAAAATTTTTGCTCACTACTTATACAAAATTTTTATAATTTTTACCGTGTACTGCTAAATTAATTGCTTTGCTCAAAACTTTTGAACAAGTTTCAATATAAATATCAATTTCCTTTGGAGTAACTACTAAATTAGGTAAATTATTAAATTCAGCAAAATTTCTGGCATTAATCATAAGTGGCACACCAATAGTTACTACTTCTACCCCTAAACTCGTTTTGTTTAAAATTTTGTTTTTGTTCCCCACACCAGCACCTGGGCTTATGGAAGTATTACTAAACTGAAAACTACACCCTATTCTTGCGTGATTTTTTGCAGTCAACGCATCTATAATAATTACTATATCTGGCTTTACCACATCAACCGCCCCTTTAACCAAATCAAATGTAGCAATTCCATTTATACCACTAACCCCTGGTATTAATGCAGACAATTCCCCCAGCTCACTTTTTAATTCTTTGGGCAAAGTATGTGTAGTTAAAAGATTTTTTACAATTCTTGCTCCCAAACTATCTGCAATTAAAAAAGCATTGCCCAACCCAACCACAAAAATTGATGGATTTGCTTTTTTAGAAACCGCCAAATACTCTTTTAAAACTTCTACTAATTTATTTATTAAATATACTCTCGCACTTCGTAACGAATGTATAATAGGACTAATATTAATAGTTGTATAATTACCTTGTGCTTTTAATAGTTTTTTTGCTTTTTGCTCGCTATCTATACTTATATCGAACCTTTTGAAACCATATTTTCCCTTTTGCGTAATTTCACCCAAAACACCAAAATCCGCCGTTTCATATATTATTTCATCAATTAAATCACTAAAAATCATCTTTTTTCTCCTTGTTTTTTGATTATTTCCAAAAACTTGCTTAATAACTCTTGCAAAAATCAAATTTTTATGTTAATATAGACAAGTAACAAAAATTTTTCTAGGAGATATAAAAGTGGCAAACATTAAATCACAAAAAAAGAGAATCGTAACAAGTGAAAATGCACGTTTGGCTAACAAATCTAAAAAATCTCGCATTGCTACAGAGATTCGTAAATTCCGTGAACAAGTTAAAGCAAACGAATTTGCACAAGCAGAAGAAAGCCTTAAAACTGTATTCAGTTTGATTGACCGTGCTAGACTTGACAACGTTTATCACGTAAATACTGCTTCTCGTAAAAAAGCAAACCTTGCTCGTGAATTGCACAACGCAAAAACAGCACAAAATTAAAAAATACCCCACTCAATACTGGGGTTTTTTTCACTTAAAAACAAGGAGTAATTTATGAAATTAATATTAAATGCAGATGATTTTGGATTAAGTCCAAGCGTTAATAAAGGCATTGTAGAAGCATTTCAACAAGGCATTATTTCAAGTGCGACAATGATGATGAATACACCCTACACAGATGAAGCGATTGAACTCGCAAAAAAACACAATCTTAAAAATATAGGCAT
>JAGART010000081.1 GCA_017622115.1 Clostridia bacterium | reverse complement strand
TCACTATCTAAATTTGTACTTTCTAAAATGTACGAAAACACACCAAAGGCTTGCTCTAAAAGGTCAATTATGTAAAAAAACAAGAGTATAGAACCAGCCACTCCCACAAGCATAGCAAGTTCTGGTTTAGTCTGTTTAACCACTATTACAGCAACTGTGATAATTAATGCTAGCCCAATTATCTTAAATATTACTTCCAAAATTAGCCCCTTTAATATAAATTAAACAAATTTTGTACAGTACTAAATAATTCACTAACCATATCAACAATCATAAATAACACAACTATTAACCCAGCCAAAGTTGTCAAAGTTGCAATTTCATCTTTACCTGCTTGTTTTAAAACTTGTGCAATAATTGCAACCACAATCCCTATTGCTGCTATTTTAAAAATAATTTCAATTCCCATATTCGCCTCATAAAACTATAATAAACAAAGTTAAACCACACATTAGCCCTAATTGCGTACTTAATTTTCCTTTTTTTGTATGCGCATCTTTTGCTAATTGAACAAACTCACTTAATGCTTGTTTTGTTTGTTTAATAGACTCAATTTGCGTTTGGCAATCTAATCTACCTAGTTGCTCAAAAAACTTTGTAAAAACTAAAACTTCATTTTGATTTAAAAACTTTTGTTGCGTGCTCCATTTAGTTAAAAAATCTTGCTGGTTATCTAAATTTTGAGATAAATCGTTTAAGAAATCATTAAAATCATTACAAAATGATTGTTTTTTGTTATCTAAAACTACTTTTATTGAGTCTTGTAAAAAATTAAAATTTGTTTCAAGATACTCCAAAAAAGCATAGAAACTTGATAAAAACTCATATTTTGCTTTATATTTTTTTGCAATTAAACTGCCAATCATAATTCCACCAAGCAAAAACAACGCACCGAGCAAAATATTCATAAATTAGCCTCCGCAATATAAACAAGTAAAATCTTGTGCAAAAATATATTCTAACGTACCTGCACCTTTTCTATTAGACAATACAACAAATCTTTCTATAACTTTCAATTTTAAAAATTCTTTAAACAATGGTTTATTTTTTAGGTCTTCCAAATCTTTTGAGTGAGTTGATGCAACAAACTTAACCCCAGCACCAACAACATTTAAAAGTGCCTCTATATCGCATTTTTCTGCAATTTCATCTAATAAAACAACTTCGGGGCTCATCGTTCTTATTCCGTTAGTAATTCCAAATTGTTTTGTACAACCACTAAAAATATCTGTGAATTTGCCTACATATAATGTTGGTTTTGCCCCATTACACGCAGTGATTTCATTTCGTTCATCTACCACCAAAACGTTTCTCGCTATAAACTTGTCCGAAATTTGAGATGCAAAATCTCTTAAAAAAGTGGTCTTACCAGAGGCTGGCGGAGAAATAATTAAAATATTAAAAACTCCATTTTCATTATGCAAAAAAGGTAACGCATTTAGACTACAATTCTTAACTATATGAGGAATACGAATGTTGAGAGAGGTGAAATTTTTTATAGTTTTAACTACATTGTTATCACTAACAATTTCGCCACAAATACCTATTCTTGCACCATTATTCAAGGTAATAAAACCTTGTTTTAATTCTTCATTATGAGCATAAACACTACATTCACAAGCCTTAAAAACAATATCATTTAATTCACGTTCATTTGAAATTATTGCTTCTTGTTCTGTTTCTGCAAGACCATTTTCACCTAAAAAAAATCGTCCCCCATAATTAATTGTCGTAGGCGAATTTACACGTAATCTAATTTCATATAGCTTGTCCAAATTTAAAAAATCCAAAGAATGACAATACCTTGCAGGCAAAACATTTTTTAGCATCTCCACCTCCTCAAAAACTATAATATTAAGCGAAAAATAAAAATATGAACAAAAACAAAAAACAAGGACAAAAATCCTTGTCTTTAAAAAAATAAAAAAAAGAGCAAAAATTATGCTCTTTCTACATATTCGCCTGTACGTGTGTCAACTTTGATTTTTTGACCATTGCCAATAAACAAAGGAACTTGCACTACAAGACCTGTTTCCATTGTTGCAGGTTTGAATGATGTTTTTGTTGTGTCGCCTTGAATTGCTGGCTCTGTATCAGTAACTTCCAAAATAACAAAAAGTTGTGGCACAACTGAAAATACTTGGTCTTTAAAGAAACGAACGATTACATTTGTGTTTTCCAACATATATGGCAAACATTCTTCAACTAAATCTTTGTTGTATGGTGTTTGTTCGTAAGTTTCTGGGTCCATAAAGTAATACAAATCACCATCATTGTAAAGATATGTCATTTCTTTTTCTACAAATTGTACTTTTTCAAATTTGTCTGTTGGGTTAAATGTATTTTCTACATTAGCACCTGTTTGAACATTACGCATTTTAATCCATACAACTGCACCGCCACGGCCGTGTTTGTTGTGTTGGAAATCAAGAACAGTCATAATTTGACCATTCCATTCAAAACAAGTACCTTTTCTTAATTCTGATGCTGAAATCATAATAAAATCTCCTTAAAATAAATGTAATGATATTATATCTTATTTTGCGTTAAAAATCAACTATTTTTGTTTAACTAACTTATTAAAGTACTCACACATAGTTTTTGCATCTGGTGCTTGCGTGCCTGCGGACTCGCTTATTATTACTGGTTCTAATTTTAATTCATAAATTGCATCAAGCATTGGTTCAAAATTTGGTCCATATACTTCATCTTCAAAAGTTAGATGTTTTATTTCACCATTAGCACCATACATAATTTTAGAAAAGTGAATATGCAAATCTTTCATTTTTTCAAAACCTAATTTATCTATTCCCATTTGTAAAATTTGTTTAAAATCAGATTTTGTTTTTAAAGCACCTTGCAAAACACAATTAATATGTCCAAAATCCAAAGTAGGAATCAAGCAATCGTCCCAACTACAAATTTCAAACATTTCTTGATAAGTACCTATTTGCTTATACTTACCCATTGCTTCTGGACACAAAATTAAATCTGAATATTCGCTATTTTGCTTTTCTTTAAGAACTTCCATAAAATTGATTTTTATGTTATTTAAAGCCTCTTCACGAGTAAACTTCATCTGCGAACCGATATGAATTACGCAATGTCTGCCACCCATTTCTCGCAAATTTTTCAAACTTCCAAAAACAAATTTATGATTATTTTCCTTTGAAGTTTCACTCATATTAGAAAAATTAATATAATAAGGTGCGTGGACACTAACTTCTATATCGTATTTTTTTGCTTCCTCACCTATTTTAAGAGCAGTTTTTTCGGTTAAAAATTGCCCCAAACCGAAAGAATATTCAAAAGCATTTAAACCCAAACTATGTAACCATTGTGGTTCTTGAAAAGTTTGCTTTAAGCCAGCCTCATAAAAAGCCTCACAATTTCCAGAAGGTCCAAATCTAATCATAAATACCTCACTTTAACCACGTTTTCATCTTTATTGTTTTTTCTGCATCAACACTCGCAAGCCCGATTAATTCTTCATCACAATATGCCTTATAAATACCACTCGCCACATCTATTTGCAATTTTTTGCCCATCAATAAAATACTTTCTTGTTCTAAACTTAATATTAATTTTTTCAAATTACCTAAAACTATTTCGCAAGGCAAAATTTCCTTTTGTGAAATATTGTCTATATCAACAGAATTTTCGATATTAAAGACACCAGAATTAACTCTTTGTAAACTTGTCATAGTAGCAAAAGCCCCTAAACTTTGTGCTAAATCTTTACATAGGCTACGAATATAAGTACCACTTCCGCAAGTAATTTTAAAAGTATAAGTTGGCTTTTTGTCTTCTAGTAATTCAAATTCAAAAATATGAACTTTACAAGCTTTTAAATCAGCAACTTGTCCACTTCTTGCCAAATCGTAAGCACGTACACCATTCACACTTTTAGCACTAAATTGAGGAGGAAGTTGTTCAATTTCACCCAAAAATTGAGGCAAAACTGATAAAATTTGCTCTTTTAAAGGGATACTATCACTTTTACTAATTATCTCACCTTCAATATCAAGAGTATTTGTTTCATAACCAAAAGTAAATTCTGCGATATAGGATTTTTGTTTTGTTTGCATAAAGTCAAATAATCTTGTTGCCCGACCGATTGCAATCGGCAAAACGCCACTAGCCATAGGGTCAAGTGTACCTGCGTGCCCTACTTTTTCTTTTGTCAAACCTAATTGCTTTTTAACAATGGCCACAGCCCTAGCACTAGACATTCCTTTTGGTTTATTTAAATTTATAAAGCCTTTCAAGATTTTTTCTCCAAAGTATATTTTGTAAATTTTATAAGTGCATTTAGCGCTTTTTGATAATCACCTTTTAAAGTTAATCCACTTGCTCTAATATGTCCGCCCCCGCCGAATTGTTTTGCAATTTCACTTACATTGACATCATTGCAAGCAGTACGCAAAGAAACGTGAAAGTCATTAGGTTTAGGCTCTGAAACAGCAATCCCTACTTTTACATTTTGAATTGTTGGCAAGTACGAAACTATAAATTTCGCTTCATTTAAATTAGCTTTTGATTGTTCGTAATCCTCATACCTTAATTGAGAAACAGCGATTGCTCCATTAGCATAAAACTTTATGGAATTAAAAGCACGTTTTGTCATCTCAAAACTAGCAAGACTTTTATTTCTAAAACATTTTAAAAGCAAGTCATCAGCATCAAATCCTGTTTTTATTAAATTAGCCAAACACTTAAAGGTATTTTCTTTTGTGTTTGAATATATAAAACCACCAGTATCTGTATAAATTCCTAAATAAAGAAATTGTGCCAAAGTTTGAGTTAAATTGAAATTTTTCTCAAACAAATAATAAATTACTTCACAAGCACTAGATATTTCACCTTGCACATAATTATTTTGAGCATACATTTTATTTGATTGATGATGGTCAATATTAAATGTAAATTTTGCGTTTTCTTTTACAGACATAACATTTGCTGGTAACAATTTTGGTTCTGCTGTATCTACTGTAATTAGTACCTCATAATTTTGAGGTTCATAAATAAACTTATATTTACCACTTAAATAATCAAAAGTCGAATCAAGCGGTTGCTCCAACATAATGTCCGCTTTAATTCCATTTTGACTTAAAATCTCTTGCATAGCCAAACACGAACACAAGGCGTCATAATCTGGATTGATATGACCCGAGATTACCACGCCTTGTGCCTTTTTGCAGATTTTTAACAAATTTTTTGCAAAAATATTATTGTTCATCACTATTCTCCATAGGTGGAATGTCGATAGAGTCTATTAATTTGCTCATCTTTTGATTGATTTCAAATCTATTATCTAACTTGAAATGCAAATAAGGAACAATTCTTAAATCCACTCTACCCGCTAACATTTTGCGTATAAAATTTGCACTATGTTGTAAAGTATTAAAACTACGTTCTACTACTTTTTTATCTTGTTCGTAAATGCTGACTGAAATAAAACAATGGCTCAAATCATTTGTAGTATCAACATCTAATACACTTACCAAACCACTTAATCTAGGGTCTCTAATTTCGTTTGAGAGAATATCAGCAAGTGCTTTTTTGATTTCACTATTTAATCTTTGTAAACGATTTTCTTTCATTTTAGTTCCCCTTTATTTTTAATCACGTTCTATTTCGACCATAACATATGCTTCCAAAGTGTCTTCTAATAAAATGTCATTGTGTCCTTCTAATTTCATACCACAATCCATACCAGCAGAAACTTCTTTTACGTCTTCTTTGTTACGTTGAAGAGTTGTTATACTTGTATCGCATAGCAACTTACCTTCACGATAAAGTCTAATTTTAGAATTTTTAGTAATTTTACCATCTTTCACAATACAACCAGCGATTGTACCGATACGACTAATTTTGAACGTACGAATAACTTCTGCGTGTCCAATAACCTTTTCTTCAAATACAGGGGCACGCATACCTTTTATTGTTTTAGCAACAAAATCAGATACTTGATAAATAATTTTGCTCATAAAAATTTTAACGTTTTCGTGTTCTGCAAGAGCAGCCGCCTTTGAATCAGGTTTTACATTAAAACCAATAATAATAGCATTTGCACTTTTTGCTAAAATTACATCATTTTCGTTAATTGTACCAACACCACCGTGAATACATTCAACTCTAACTTCTTCATTATTGATACTATTTAAAATAGGAGTTAAAGCCTCAAATGAACCTTGAACATCTGATTTTACAATCAAATTAAGAACTTTCTTTTCACTATCAGCACTTTTTGCCAAGAATTCTTCCATAGAGAATGCATTTTTAGCATTAATCTTATCTTGTTGGATTTTACGTTTACGTTCTGCCAAAACATCACGACTAAATTTAGCATCTACTGCATAAAGTTGGTCGCCAGCATTTGGCACACCATCAAGGCCTAAAACAGAAACAGGTGTACTAGGCTCTGCCTTTTTGATAGTTTTACCTTTGTCATCAATTAACGCACGTACTTTACCTACGTGTACACCAGAAATAATAGTATCGCCGACTTTTAAAGTACCATTTAATACAATAGCAGTAGCAATAGGTCCTTTACCCTTATCAAGTTTTGCTTCAATAACCATACCAAGTGCGTGACTATCTGGATTTGCTTTTAATTCATTCATATCAGCAACGAGCAATACCATTTCAAGCAATTTGTCAACACCTTGACCAGTTAAGGCTGAAATAGGAACAAATATTGTATCTCCACCCCATTCTTCTGGCAAAATTTCTACTTCTGCCAATTGTTGCTTTACTCTTTCGATATTATATTCTGGCTTATCCATTTTATTTACAGCAACAATCATAGGAATTTTTGCTTCTTTGATATGTTTTACTGCTTCTAATGTTTGAGGTTTTACACCATCATCACCAGCAACCACTAAAATAGCGATATCAGTTACACTTGCACCACGTGCACGCATAGCACTAAAAGCCTCGTGTCCCGGTGTATCAATAAACGTAATTAAACGTTCCATTGTTTTAATTTGATATGCAGCGATATGTTGAGTAATACCACCAGCCTCTTGACTTTGAATATGTGTTTTACGAATAAAGTCAAGCAAGCTTGTTTTACCGTGGTCAACGTGTCCTAATACAGTAACAATCGGTGGTCTGCCACGTAATTTTGCTTCATCAATTTCATCATTGATGCCACTAAATTCTTCCGCTAATTGCTCTTCATAAGATTTTTCTAATTTTTGCTCTAAAACTACACCTAATTCACTACATACAAGTTCCGCAGTAGTAAAATCGATTGATGAGTTTACATTTGACATCATACCCAAAACCATTAATTGTTTCAAAATATCAGCAACTGAACGTCCAGTTTTTTCTGAAAGTTGTTTAACTGTAATATTTTCAGTAGTAATAATTGCGTGTTCAATAGGAGCAGAAACAACAACTGGTTTTTCTTTTTACTTTTTAATTTTACGATTGCTTCTAATTCTTTCTTCAATATTACTTTCTTCCATTAAACCTTTACGCAAAAGGTTACGTTTAGAAGAACGATTGTAATCATCAAAACTATTTTTGTTGCGTTTTTCATCTTTCTTTTTATCAAACACACGTTTGTTTCCTGCATTTTGAGCCAAATCTTTAATATTCACCAAAGGCTCACGTTCTCTTGAACGAGGTGCAGAAACTGGACGTTCCGTTTTTTGTTGTCTTGGAGCGTCTTTATTATTATCTTTATTAAAAGGTTTGCGTTGTTGATTTTGCTGTTGTCTTTGTTGATTTTGTTGATTTTGAGCACGAGGCTTATCAAATTGACGAACTGCTTTTTTGGCTTGTTCTTCCTTTTTTGGCTCTG
>JAGART010000080.1 GCA_017622115.1 Clostridia bacterium | reverse complement strand
GTGCTTCTGCGTGTATACATTTTGCAAGTAAATACAAATCATTACTACTTTGAGATGATAAATTCATACCCAAGGCTGCGGCAGTTTTACTACCAACTATACCGTCTGCCACTAAACCATTATTTTTTTGAAATTTTACGACAGCCGCTCTTGTTTTTGAGCCATAGATACCATCAACTGAACCTGTATAGTAACCCCAATTTTTAAATTTTGTTTGAACTGTTCTAATTTGAGATGTAGTTAGTCCCGTTGCAACAACTTCTTCTTCAAAGTATTGACTAGGAACATAAAGCCCCAAAACACCTACACCTATAATAGCAAACAAACAACACCCCAGCGCCAAACCTTTTAACAAAGTTTTGTTCATTTTAACCTCCAAAGAAATTTTTAATAATTTCCAAAATCTTTGAGCGATAAACTACATTTTGAGAGCCATCATCGACAGAAGCAACAAAACAAAGTGGCGGATAAACCACACACCACCAATTATTTCCTTCCGCAGAGCCTAATTCTACAATTAAACTATCATACTCTCCACTTTCCAAAACAACATCTTGATAACATCTTGTAGGGAAATTTTCACTCGTCAATTTTGCGTTTGCGTTGTAATTATAGCCTTGTTGATGTAAAACTAAACTCGCAATATTAGAAATTTCATCTAAATTTTGAGAAATTATAGCCATAGCCTCTTGCTTACTAGAAACTTCTGCCAATAAAGGAGTTAAGTATTTAACTAATTCATCTTTCACCAAATACTTTACATTTTGGTCTTCTATTTCATTACTATTCGCTCTAATATGTATTCTTAAATAACTATCAGCACTAATTGTATCATTTGTATTTCCTAACCCAAAACTCATAATTCCGCCCAACAACACAACACCCAAAATTATCACCAAAACAAATTTTTTCATAACATTCACCTCTTGTTTTAAATATTTGACAGAAAACAATATTTTAAACAAAAGTTTTATAAAAATAATAAAAAACCCAGCATTTTACTAGGTTTTTTAGTAATTTTATATATACTATGCAAGTGCATAGTATATATAAAACCCTTTATTTAAAGGCGTTTTTGTCTATAAATAACGATTTTTTGAGGCGTATCAAAAGGAAATTGCAAATCTGGATTTTGCTCCATAATTACATCACCTGGCACAAGCAATGCTTTACTTATATCCCATAAATCACGTGCTTGCGGTACTATATAAAATCCAAGCGCAGAGTTGTTTATCGGTCTTCGTTCACCCAAAACAATGTTTTGTAGTATTACACCACTTTCATTATTTATTGTATCAATATTAATAGAAATTTCCGCCAAAATATCTATTTCTTTTGATTTTTTATTTCTTGCTTCAATTTCTTTTGGCACTATATTTAATACAAAATCTAAATCATTTTGATTTTCTCTTTTTATAAACAAATTAAAAGGAACTTCCGTAAATACCGATTGTGATGTTCCCAGTTCATCATCTAATTTGTAAATAACATTACAAGTCAACACCCCAACAACATTTATTCCACCTTCAACTTTATCAACTGACTTCAAAACAATATTACCCGCACAAACAGCCAAAACTCTATCAATACGAGGAGAATCCTCATCTAAAACTACATTTCCATCTATTTTTTCGAATAATAACTCACTAGTTACTTTTTGTTGCATATAACTACTAAATTCATTATTTAAGTAATATTTAGGACAAAAAGCATCTATTATAGCACTAAAAGTCTTATTTTGACGCACAAAAACATTAGTTTTTAGTTGATTTTTTAATATTATCGTACCTTTTGCACTATTAATTTCCCCTTGCAACTCAAAATCAGTAGAACCTACTTGTAATGTAGCATTAACTAAATCACTTATAACAATGTTATTTGCGAGCAATTCATGGTTAAATTCTTGTATATACTTTTGATTTTTTAATTTTGGTTCTTCATCTGCTGTTAAATACAGCATATTTGAGTATATTTCACCCTTTAAAGTTACTATATCGTTACCAGCCTCAACAGATTTCAATACAGCACGACTATCCACACTTAAAACTTTTGATACAGAAGAAGGCAAATCTAATTCAAGATTTAATTCAAATTCTTGCGTTGTACTAGCAATTAAATCGCAATACGAAACTTCATCTTTCTTTTGCTCGGCTAAATCAGATATATGCTCTAAATACTTAAATTTCTCTTTTGCTATCAAAATAGGTTTTGCAGACACATTACAAGTAAAAGTTACCGCTTGTTCAGAAGCCTGAATACTACTTATACTATTTAAATAAGCAGTAGAAAAAACATCCACTTCTGGCGTAATTTCTGCATTCATACTATGAATAGTAAATGTCATAGTGTTTTCAAGATTAGTATAATTACCTGCAACATCTTCTACCAACACTTTAGTATAAATTTTTCCATCAATTTGCACACTTGCATTATTTGAAATCACATTTTCTACACAAGGATTTGCGGAAATAGAAATCACCCTCGAAATCGCCACTTCATTACTTGCAACTGTCATAACTACAGGAATACTTTCCTCTTTTAGTTGTTTTGCAAACTTTACCTCTAATTCTTTGGCTACTGGTTCAAATGCCATAGCGCCCTCCCCCAAATAATATTGATATAATTTATTATTTGAAAAAGGCAAATATTACAAAAATTATTTTTTTATTGCTATTTTTACATCACCACAAAGCACATCACTAAAACTATAACTTAAAGTTTCCCTTACATCATTTACAACCCTTACGACAAAAACACTATTGTAAATATTTTCAACTATCCCCTCATAATGTACTATCTTTTTTCTTCCTTTGTTGACTTCCATTTCTATATTTAAGCCTTTTAACTTCATAATTTCTTGCTTTATAATATCTAAATTTTTGATAGGTTTACGCATAATTTACTCCTAAATAAATAGTGCGCAAAATACGTAAAACTTATTCAAAAACGATAAAAACCTTGTTTTTTATTAAAAAAAACGCATTTTTTAACAAAAAAAGAGCATTTTTGCTCTTAAATTATTATTGATTCAACTATTGTTTGATTATGTTTAATTAACTTATCCATTTGTTTTATTATTTCTGTTAACGTTAAATTAAATTTTTTATACAAGTCCGCTTGTTTCCCTGTTTCACCAAAATCATCAACACCTAGCACTGCCCCATCTAGTCCAACTAATTTATACCACCCAGCAGTCGCTCCTGCTTCAACGACAAGCCTACAACGATTTTTCTCTGGCAAAACTTTATTTATATATTTTTGCTCTTGTCTTAAAAACAATTCTTTACAAGGCATACTTATAACTCGTATTGATAAACCATCATCTTGCATTATTTTTTGTGCCTTTAAACAAAGTTCTACTTCACTTCCAGTTGCAATCAAAATTCCGTGTAATTCTTTTTTATTTTGCTCATAAGAAATTACATATCCACCCTTTTGTGCTAAATCTAAATCTACGCAATTTAAAGCAGGCAATTTTTGCCTTGATAAAATTAATGCCGTTGGTTGATTAGATTTTAAAGCAAGCAAGTAACCTGCTATCGTTTCGTTTGCATCGCTTGGTCTAAAAACATTTAAATTAGGAATTAACCTTAAACTTTCTAATTGCTCTACTGGTTGATGCGTTGAGCCATCTTCACCTACTGCAATAGAATCGTGAGTAAAAATATACATTAACTTTAAATTCATCAATGCACTCATTCGTATCGAACTTTTTGCATAATCACTAAAAACCAAAAATGTAGAGGCAAACGGCAAAATAGTATTTGAATATAACGCAAGCCCATTGCAAATTGCACTCATTGCAAATTCTCTAACCCCAAAACATATATTTCTATTAGATAAATTTTGAGGTGAAAAATATCCTTCATCATTTATTTTTGCTTTTGTTGCCTCTGCTACATCAGCACTACCACCAAATAAATTAGGATAGTTTTGCGCTACAACTTGCAAAACCTCATTTGAAGCAACACGTGTAGAAACATCTTCTTTAAACTTTATACTTTTAATTTTTTTAATCGATTGATTAAAATCTGCTTTTGTTAATTCTCTATATTTTTTAGGGTGTTTAGAGGCATATGACCTACTACATTTTAGCCATAAATTATAATCTTTTTGTTTTTGTATTATTAAATTGTTACAAAATTCATACACATCTTGTTCTATCTCAAAAGGCTTTTCGCTTAAACCCAAATTTCGAATATACGCTAAAAATGAATTTTCATTAAAAGGATTTGAATGCGCTAAATTCTTATCAGCAAAAGTACTTCCGTAACCTATTGTTGTTTGGCAAATTATCAAATTAGGCTTATCACTATTTTTTGCATTTTTTATTGCATTTTCAATTTCGTTCAAATTATTGCCATCAGCAAAATATACGTTCCAGCCTTGTGATTTAAAACGCATTTCAACATCTTCATTAAAACTATCACTCAACTTACTATCAAGAGTATTGCGATTTGCATCATACAACAATATCAATTTATTTAATTTATTCTTGCCAGCAAAACTTGCGGATTCATAACTTATACCTTCCATTAAGTCCCCATCACCGCATATACAAAAAGTATAGTTATCTATAATTTTATTTTTATCATTATATTTGTTGGCAAGAAATTTCTCTGCTAAACACATTCCAACAGCATTTGCAATCCCTTGTCCCAAAGCACCAGTAGAGCAATCAACTCCATTAATTGTGGCTTCAGGGTGTCCAGACAAACCTCCAAAATTCCTAAAACTTTGCAAATCTTCTATACTCAAAAATCCAAATAAATGCAAAACAGAATACAGCAAAGCACTCCCGTGTCCCGCACTCAAAATAATTCTATCACGAGAAATCCAGTTAGGTTGTTGAGGATTAATTTTTGCAGACTTGTAAACAGCATATAAAATATTTGTTGCCCCCAAAGCAATACCAGAATGACCAGAATTTGCAAAATAGATTTGCTCCAAACTAATTTTACGCAAAGTTTTGATTACTTTTTGCTCTATTTCCATAATCCCCCCTACAAAATAAAACAGGCTAATTACAAGCCCGTTTTAAAAATTAATTTGCTTTCTTTTGCTCTTTTGCAAGTTTTTTAAAAAATTTGTTAATTACTTTTAACAATTTTTTAACTGCTTTTTGCTCTTTGAAAGTGCTACAATTTAAAACGATATCACTTTTTTCTACATATAATTTATCTCTATCTGTAAAGCAAATATCATTTAAATCATCAATGACATCAGCAGAAAACTTTGCGCGTGCTTCAAAAAACTTTGGAGCAATTTGCAAATATATAACATAACTAGTATTTGCAATAATTTCAAAATTATCATTAGAAAACATAGTCGTTGGATTTAAACTTATCACAGTATTTTCAAATCCTGCTACATTTTTTACTACCTTGTTTTCGCTTTCTTGAATGTACTTTTGACCAGCCTCATCTCCCAAAGTTTTGGTGATATGCTCTTCATCACCTAATTCAAACTCGACCATCTCATCTACATTAACATAAAACATCTCTAATCTTTCACTTAAAAGTTTAGAAACGCTTTTAGAATAGTTGTCAAGCAAGCAAATTAAGGCTATATTAGTTTTCATTAAAATTACTCCATTCATCTGTTTTTAAATTAATATATCATTTTTTTAAAAAATAAGCAAATGAATTACGTAATTATCTAATAATTGTTGGCACATATTTATTACTAATTTCACACATTTGTTGTAAAACTTCAATTTTTAGAGGTTTTGGAGCATTTAGCATATTTAAAGGTTCGTGATACTGCTGTAAAATATATTGTTTAGCACCTATGATAGATTTTGCCATTTCTTCAATATCTTGTGTATTAAGGTCAGGTGTTATAGTTGAACGAAACTCATATTCCACGTTATTTTGTAATAAAATTTCTACTGACTTTTGCACATTTTGTATTGAATTTTTACTACAAACAATATCTGCAAGTTTGCTTAAAGGCGCTTTTATATCCATAGCGACATAATCGACCAACTTTTGCTCTATTAAACTTTTTAGCAAATCAGGATTAGTACCATTTGTATCAAGTTTTATTGCAAAACCTAACTCTCTCACTTTTTTGATAAATTCAGGTAAATCATTATGGATTGTTGGCTCACCGCCACAAATAACAACACCATCAACTAGCCCCTTTCGAGTTTTTAAAAACTCAAAAAATTCTTCCGTTTTATCTTGCGTACTATTTAAAATTAAATTATTTTGGCAGTACCAACAATTCCAGTTACACCCATTAGTAAAAACCACGCTGGAAATACGGCGTGGAAAATCTATTAAAGAATTTTTTATAAATTTTGTAATTTTCATATTAATTATTGTGCAGTAGCACTTAAACCTTTTTGTTCCTTATTAAGTTGCTCTAATTCATCAGTATCCAAAAGTTGCTCGTATTTAATTTCGAATTTCTTTCTGTCCATATATTCTGCTTGTTTAGATTTATTAAAGTCTTTTACACAACGGAAATAACCGACAACTCTTGACCAAACTTCGCTTGGTTGATGACAATGTGGACATTCAAAATGCTCACCAGAAATATAACCGTGTGTAGGACAAACACTAAATGTAGGAGTAATACTAATATAAGGCATTTTATTATTTGCAAAAATCTTTTTAATCAAAGACTTACAAACTTCTCTATCTTTAATTTGTTCACCCAAATACAAGTGAAGTACTGTACCACCAGTGTACATTGATTGTAATTCATCTTGCAAACGTACAACTTCAAAAATATCATCAGTATAACCAACTGGAATTTGAGTTGAATTTGTGTAATATGGTTCTTTATCTCCACTTGTAATAATGTCAGGGAAACGAGCCTTATCAAGGCGAGCAAGTCTAGCAGAAACACCCTCGGCAGGAGTTGCCTCTAAATTATATTGATTGCCTGTTTCTTCTTGGAATTCCACCATTTTATCACGCAATTTTGCCATAACTTCAATAGCAAATTCTTGTCCCTTTGGTGTTGTAATGTCTTTGTCCATAAGGTTTAATAAAGCCTCATTCATACCATTTACACCGATAGTTGCAAAGTGATTTGCCCAATACTGACCAGTACGTTCTTTGACTGGTTTGAGATAAAATGCAGAATAAGGATAAAGTCCGTTGTCTGTTTGTCTTTCAATCATAACACGTTTGATTTCAAGGCTAGTTTTTGCTATTTCTGCAAGTTTTAAAACACGTTCAATAAATTCTTCTTTTGTTTTAGACAAATAACCAATACGTGGTAAATTGATTGTAACGACACCGATAGAACCTGTCAATGGATTTGAGCCAAACAATCCGCCCCCACGTTTACGTAACTCACTCAAATCAAGACGCAAACGACAACACATAGAAAGAGCATCTTCTGGGCTTAATGTAGAGTTTATGTAGTTTGCAAAATAAGGAATACCATATTTACAAGTAATATCCATAATTGCATTTACCACAGGACTATCCCAGTCCAAATCTTTTGTAATATTTATTGTAGGAATTGGGAAAGTAAATATTCTACCATTTGAGTCCCCTTTTGAGAGTACTTCACAAAGAGCGAGGTTAAACATATCCATTTCTTTTTGGAATTCACCATAAGTACGTTCTTGTGGTTCACCACCTATAATTACTGGTCTATCTTTGAGCAATGGGTGTACTTTTATATCTAATGTAATGTTGCTAAATGGGCATTGAAAACCTACACGAGTAGCCACATTCATATTAAATATAAAGCCTTGCAAGATTTGAACTACTTCATCATAGTCCAAGTTATCATAAGCAATAAATGGTGCACAATAAGTATCGAAACTACTCCACGCTTGCGCTCCTACACTTTCACCTTGAAGTGTAAATGTTGCATTTGTTACTTGTCCCAAGAAGCTACGCAAGTGCTTTGCTGGACTTGAAGAAATCTTACCCTCTACACCAGTAAAGCCTAATGTAAGAAGTTGAGCCAAATCCCAACCAACACAATAACTACCAAAGAAACCCAAGTCGTGCAAGTGTATATCACCGCTCAAATGTGCTTCACGAACGTTTACAGGATAAACTTCATTTAACCAGTAGTTTTTTGTGAATTCCTCTCTGACAAAGTTATTAAGTCCAGCAACAGAACGTTGCATATTTGCGTTTTCTTTTGTTGACCAATCTGTTTCATCAATATACTTATCAAAAAGGTCGATTGTTGCTCCAACTAATGCATTTTTTTCTCTCGCACTTTTGCGTTTTTCTCTATAAAGAATAAATGCTTTTGCTGTTTGAGAATGTCTATTCTCAATCAAAACATATTCAACTGCATCTTGAATTTGCTCAACTGTTGGAATATTTTTACCTACACGTTTTTTAACTTCTTCCTCTACTTTTTTTGCCAATTCTAATGCTATATTATAATCACTACCATTACAAGCAACTGCTGCCTTGTAAATAGCATCTGCTATTTTTTTAACATCAAAGTCTTGATATGTGCCATCTCTTTTTAATACTTGTCCATTCATTTTAGTATTTCTCCTTCGTTTTTTTGATTACATTCAATATTATAATAAAACACAATATATTGTGTCAACTATATGGACACAAAACTATATATTGTGTTTAAAGTTTGTACTATTTGCACAAAAAGACTACAAAAAAGTGATTTTATATTAATTCATTTTTTTTAATAAAATGCATAATAGTTTATTAATTTTATTTTTAAATAACGATTTTACAACTTATAAATATAACAAAAAACTGCTAAACTTTTAAGTTTAACAGTTTTCCACAATTTTATTGAGTTTTACTATTTTGTAGATTTTTTGTATGATTTAATAGCACTAGGCACAACAATCAACAACATAATACCCGCAAAAACAATTATACCAACAACAATATACCACCATTGAACATTAGTTACTACAAGTTCACCATCTTTGGTAATTCCCACAGCATATTTTAAAGGTGTGGTGGTTTCCCCACCTTCTGCTTGTGTATTTGGAGTTGAATCAACATAACCTAATCCAACAGAAATAGTACCGTTTAAGTGAGTTGTAAAGATGTGATTGTTTGGCACACCAACTTCACGATATCTATCCATAGCAGACTTTGCTGGGTGTCCATATTCACTACCATCATCACAACTACAAATAACAACTTCTGGTTTTAAGTAGTTTAACAAAGCACTACTACTACTTGTTTTACTACCGTGGTGTCCAGCGTCCATAATATCGATATCAGGAAGTTCGCTTCCGTGTGCTTCTATAAGGTCTTGCTCTGCTTTTTCTTCTGTATCACCAGTAAAGCAATACCCCAAATCCATATAAGTTAAAGTGATAAAGCAAGAATAATCGTTCCAGTCAGTGTAAAGTTTAATAGGGTCTAACGGAGCCCAGAATTTAAATTCGTACTCATTTCCACTGCTATCTTGACCTGTTATAGTTTCGCCTTCTTTTGAAAATTTAACATTTGCACCTTCATTGTAAATATCACCTATTACACTACCATAAGAAGAAGCACCTTCAACTTTTACATTAAAACCACTATAAGTATCTTTATCTGCTTTGTACATTTCTTCTGTTACATAATTACCACCAGCACGAGTTTTTTCTGCTTCGGCAATAGCAATTTTTGTAGCATTTGTTTCGCTTTCTTCTACACCATAGTAAACACTAGGTCTATAAATATTTAAAACATCATATTTTTCTAAAATTTCGTCCATATATGAGAAGTGGTCAAAATCAGGGTGTGTCATAATCATATAGTCAATTTTTCTATTGCTAGCATCTAAAAGATAAGATGAAATTTCAGCATCAATACGTGGCCATATTTCACTTGCACCAAAATCTCTATTATACTCAAATGATGAACCAGCATCAATAATCATATTTTTTCCATCAGGTAAATTGATTAAAATACAATCACCTTGAAGAACGTTTACATAAGTAATTGTTAATTTGCTATCACTACGTACATCAGTAATGGCAGCCTTTACACCTTCACCTTGTATAGTGGTGTTAATTTTTGATTCAAAAAAGCTCGCAAATGGTAATGTGGCAAGTGCTAAAATGGTGATTACGGCAAAAACACCAAATAACCACTTGTTTGCCTTTGCATTATTGTATGCTTTTTTAATTTGGTTTTTGTCTGATTTAGAAAGCGAAAAATCTTTTGATTTAGCTTTCTCCGCAGCTTCCTTCGCTTTCTTCCTCGCCTCGTTGTACTTGTCCCAAGACATTTGTTTCCTCCCTTTTGTTTTTCTTTTCTCTTGCGATTTGTTTTGCCCTTTTTTGCATCATTTTAAGCCTACGAGCAGTTTCCTTGATATTTTCATCAGGCACACGCATACCTAAAACTTTTAAGATATTTGGCATTTCTGCTTTTGTCATATTATAGCCGATTTCAATCATTTCCTCCACGCCTTCCATCTTCATTTGACTGAATTCGGTCAAATCAAGTTTGAGCATATAATCACAATGCACATAACCTTTAACGGAGTTAGATTTCATCAAAATACGCAAAGCAGCCTTGATAACTTCCAAATATTTTGTACTATCAGTACCATAACCACGTGTAGGATTTAGGTCAACAGCCAAAACAATGTCAGCACCCATATCACGCACAACATCAGCAGGAATATTATTTTGCAAGCCTCCGTCCATAAGTCTGTAAGGAGGTCTTTCTACTGGATTAAATGCCCCTGGGAAAGCACAAGAACCCGCAACAGCGGTACTTAACTTACCAGATGTTAAATGCACTTCATTCCCAGAAATAATATCCACAGCGACAGCACAAAATGGAGTATTTAAGTCCTCAAAAGTTTTGCCATCAAGGGCTTCATCAATAAGGCGTTCTAGTCCTTCTGTTTTGCTAGGCATAAAAGAAATTTTACTTGTGAGTACATCTTTTGCTTTTACATTACGAGCAATATCCGCCATTTTATCTATTGATACACCAGCACAATAAGCGGCACCCAAAAGCGAACCAGCGGAAGTACCAGCGACATAATCAAAGTGCAAGC
>JAGART010000005.1 GCA_017622115.1 Clostridia bacterium | reverse complement strand
GTTAAAGCAAATAAAGCACCAGATACAAGCACACCAGTTAAACCACCATAAATAGGTTTTTTAGCCTTTGCTTGCATTTTGTATTCATTAAGTTGAACAGCCTTTGCAAATTGTTCATTATCTAATTGAGCCATTGCTTCTTCATAAGCTTGAAATTTCTTTTTAAACATAATTTCCCTCCTGAAAATACAAATTCCCTCGTATCTTATGTAAATATTATATCATAAAATCACAAAAAATGCAATACCTACACTAAATATTTTTTAGTACACTAAATTATGATAAAACAAGTTTTAAAGTTGTATTAGCAGGATAAATTTGAATAAGATTTTGAAGTTGTGCTTCGTTAATTTTTCCTAAAACTTTATATTCCTCATCAATAACAGTAAATTCTGTAAGACTATCTGGGGTTACAGAAGAAATCAACTTATACAAAGGCATAGTATCAGGCACAGCAACACTACGCATTTTTAGACCTTTATTTAGATGTGCTGTTTTGCTTTCAAAAATACCTATATGACTATAATAAGCACGTTTATCTTCTAAAATGGAAGTAACAAACAAAAATGAGCCAAAAATCAACATTGTATAATTTGGAACAAAAAATACAGTAATTACAAAGCCTACCAAAATGAGGCTAGAAAGAATAATTCCTAACATACGAACTTTTTTAATGGCTTGTGTGCGTTGTCCATTTTTACTTAAAACAGCAAGCAACACTCGCCCACCATCTAACGGAAAAATAGGCAAACAGTTTATAACCGCTGTAATTACATTAGCATAAACAAATTGTTGTGTATAAAAATATGTAGTTGGAAAAAGCCACCAAAAAGCACAACCTAACACAGCCAAAATTAAATTTAATAACGGACCTGCGATTGCCACTAATATTTCATCTCTTGCACTAAAAAATCTATTATCTCCACTTAAAGAAGCCCCGTGAGGCATTAAGTTTATTTGATTTAATTTATAACCTAATTTATTAGCAACAAATGCGTGTGCAAATTCGTGTAAAATAACTGTTAAAAGATAACTAATTAACAAAAAGAAATAATTTAGAGCGACCAACACGCACGCAAAAATTATAAACAGCGGGTGAATAATAAACTTAAATTTTTTCATACTATTCCCTTTTAATTATTTAGAAGTCCAACAATTTTTAATCTACGACACTTTACTTTACACTTAAAAACATAATTCCCTTCTGCATCTATATCAATGCGAGATAAGAGTTCATCTTTTGATATTTCCATATAATTTTGCAAAACTCTAAATATATCACTAGTCAGCAATTCATTAAATCTAGTAGGGTTAAAATGTTTATCATTGATTAACACTTGCTTTAACTTTTGCAAGCCTCTTGTTTCAATCATTTGCTACACTCCTTTTTTACGTTTTATTCCCCAAAAACCACGAGGTAAAATTTCTTGACTTTTACACAAATGAACATTTTTTGCTAGTTTTTGAAAGTCTAAAATTGTATTGTCTTTAATGGAAAAAAGATTTCCATAGACGCTTGAAACAGCAGTAATCTGGTCTGACTCGTGAATAGTACCTAAAAGTTTTAAATCTAGACTACTTGCAATTTCTTCACTAGATAACATAAATTTTTTTGAAATTAGGTCATTTCTTATTCTATTTACAACGAGCCCAACAGAAACAAGATTGTAGCCACATAACAAATGAGCAACTTTTCCTGCATCTCTAACAGCAATTAAATGTGGAGTTGTAACTATTATCGCCTCACTAGCACCAAATACAGCATTATGAAATTGCATACCTATACCAGCCGGACAATCGATTAAGATATAATCAAAAGTTTTAGACAATTCCTCTAAAATAGAATTTATATTTTCGCCAGTTACCTTACCTGTATTATTACAGTGAGCACTAGGCAAAATATATAGCAAGGGCAATTTGGGGTGCTGAATAAGTGCTTGCCTTATTCTGCATTTGCTTTCCACAACATCTACAATATCATAATTTACTAATGTTTCAACGCCGACCGCTAAATCTAGGTTATTTAAACCAACATCACAATCCAACAAAACAACCCTAGCCCCTAGTTTTGCTAATTCCGCCCCCAAAAGAGCAGAACAAGTAGTCTTACCCACTCCGCCTTTGCCACTTGTAATTACTATTCTACGAGCCAAAACAACCGCCCCCTTTGTTTAGCAAGTTTATAGCAAACTCATAAAAAAGTAAAGAGCAAAGGTTTCCCTTTGCCCCATTTTACAAAAAAAGCAATTATATAAGATATTATGACAATTTTTTAAGAAGTTGTTTATCATCGAATAATTTTGCTAACCCATAAACCTCTCTTTCACCATTCGCCACGAACACAGGAATATTTAACTTTTGTTGCATATATTCTTTTAAACCATCTATCATGCTACCATAACCACAGAATATAACACCCTGTGCACAAATATTATTTATAATAAAAGTTTCTTGCGAATTTAACAGAGATATAATAGTTTCCGCTATTAACTGATAATGTTCTCTTAAAGGTTCTAATATATCCATACTTGAAATTTTAATAGATTTAGAAATTTTAGTTCTTGTTTCTGTACCTGTTAAAGATAAGTTTTTTGTACCATTAGGCAAAATAGAACCGATTTGGTCTTTTAAAATCATAGCAGAATCAATAGAGATTTTTACACCATATTTAGTTTGAATTTGTTGCAAAATTGAATGACACATATTCATAGTACCAACATTTAATGTAATACCTGAAACTATACCATTTTTGCCCATTACAGCAATATCAGTACAGCCTGAACCGATATCAACCATTAAGCAGTTTTCAAAATCATCAAAACTTATACCACAACCCAAAATATCCGCAACAGGTGTAGGTACAAAAGCAATTTCACTTATACCTGCCGCATACGCAACATTGTAGAATTTTTGTTTTTCTGTATTTGTTGTACCGCAAGGAATACCTAATATTGCACTTACACTTGCTTTTGGTTTATCTGAAATAACTCTTTTTACATAATTACGCAACAATAAACTTGCGAATTTTTCGTCTATAACAGAGCCTTCCATTACGGGAGAAACAATAAATTGCTCATTATTTTGAATAACTGCTTTTTGTCCATAATCTTTAACTACTATTTCCCCGTTTACATTTTCACAAAGCACTTTATTTGGCTCGGACAAAACAACACCTTTATCTGTT
Source organism: Clostridia bacterium (assembly GCA_017622115.1). Classification (GTDB taxonomy): domain Bacteria; phylum Bacillota; class Clostridia; order Christensenellales; family UBA1242; genus UBA7867. The sequence goes on along the minus strand of JAGART010000005.1, from coordinate 813 downwards.
CTAATTATAACAGTTGAATTTGAACCAAAGTCTATACCTAATTGAATTTTAGCCATAATATACCCCTTTATTTTTGCGAAATATTTTTGCATAAGACAAGGAGTACTGGTCTATTTTGACACGTGGCATACTCGTTGTACGTAAATAGTCAAATATAACCGAAACGAAAAAGTATTATGCAAAAAGATAAAGCAAACTAAAATATATTTTAACAAATTTATTAAATTATGGCAAATAAAATAAAACAAAAAAAGCCTTTAATAGGCTTTTTAATTATAACAACTCTAAATTTTTGCCAAAAACTTTTTTAAAGTCGAAACTTGCGTCAGAAGCACATTTGAGTTCGAATTGAACATCTGGGCTATTTGAAACAGTTTTCATAATAACTGAATCGCCCAAAACATCACAAACTAAATCAGTAATATGACCTTGTTGAGAACGATCCAACGCAATAGCAATTTTTAGAATAATTGCAAGTTTTTTAACTGCTTGCATATCTTCATCATCAACTAAATCTTTGTAACGAACCCATTCGCTTACACTAAAATCATCAAAATTTTGAGAAGCAGCGATAAAGGCAGCAATTACTTGGTCCTTATGAGATAATCCAAAAATTTGAGTACCCAACACGACTTGCAAACAATCCTTTCTATTTGAATTGAAACGCAATCTTGAACCACAATCATACATATAACTAGCAACTTTTAAAGGTCTTAAATATTGTCTGCCTAATTTATGCATAACTCGTAATTGTCTAAACAAAAGAGCCGCAAGTTCGTAAACGTGTTGTTGGTTTTTTGCAAAACTTTCTGC
>JAGART010000079.1 GCA_017622115.1 Clostridia bacterium | reverse complement strand
AGTTACAGTAACAAATTTATTTTTGTCGTATTCACCGCCACCAGTTACACTACCCATACTAGTATCGCAACTAACACTTAAATTTGCTTTTGCTCCCATAATGGTAATAGCCTTTACCCAACCACAGTCAGAACCACTATTTACAGAACCATCTTTTCTATAAGCAAAAGTAATTGTATAAGTTTTTGCAGTAGTAACTGTTTCACTAAAACTAGTATAACTACTACTTGTACCACCTATTTTTGCCTTTTGTGTACCATTAACCGTTACAGTCAAATAGTCGTAACTAACAGACTCACTAGAAACATTATAACTAAACGAAACAGCATCACCTACTTTTGCACTCCACGAAATTGTTAAAGTAGATGTTGTACTAGACTTATTGTAGTTACCTGATTTAATTTCTTTTGTACTAGTATTGCTCACCGTCCACGGATAAGAAGCATCATTTGTAATAGTAAATACACTACGAGCATAGTTTGTTGTAAATAACGCAAAAATTGCATCTTCATTTGCCGCTTTTAAATTTGGCTTTGTTAGTATTATAGAACTAGTAGTAATTATCGCAAGCACTATTACAGACACAATAGCTGTAATTGAAACTTTAAAATTTTGCCCAAAATCATACCACCTTTATTTAGCTTTAATTATAGTATATCTATTTATATAAAAATAATCAAATAATTTCATATATATTGTTAAATTTATTAAAAATATATAAAAGCCTATTTAAATATAGACTTTTAGAGAAAAAATTAATTATTATTAAATGTAATGTGAGATTATCACGGATTATTTCATAAACCTCATAATGAGCCACTTTCACCACACTCGCAGAGGGTGGCACTACAAAAACTTTTTAATGCGAGTTTTCTCTCCCTCAGGCTAACAAGTTAGCCAGCTCCCTCGCGTGAAAAGAGCCTTATTTAAATGCCAGAAATAATAAATTAATTATTTAGTAAATTGTCATTATGAGGCTTGCAAGCCGTAATAATGAACCACTTTCACCTCGCTCCCAGCGAGGCTTTACGAGCACTCTTGGTTATTGCAATTATATTAGAAAGACAGGTCTAGCGGTTCTAGACATAACATTATAGTTGTAATTTGCGATACGGAAATTTCAACTTTCGGTTATGGAGAGAACTGATAGACCTGTCTTTATTCATAATAAAAGAACTTTTTAGTGCGAGTTTTTAGTTAGTTAAACTATCATTTACACTTGTATTATCTATAGGGCTAAAAACCGCTATTATTTGTTTTTCATATATTTCTGTTTTGCTAAATCGTTTGCTTTCTGCTGTACTCAAACAAGTTTCCATATCTTCTGCACTATACCAACCATCAAACTTGTATCCAGCCACGCAAACTTTCGCAACGCAAGTAATTGTGTCGCTGTCCGCCAAATTTTCGTATTCATCACCTATTAAAGTAACACTTCCACCTTTTGTTGCAGACACAGCCACACCACTTACACTAGTGCCACTACTGGCTTTTAATTCAGTGTATGGAGTAGTTGAAGTAACTAAATAAATATTAATTGTTTGGCTCATAAATGCTGGAATAATATAATTAATATCTAAACCGAAATAATTTGTATTTTCATTTGCGTGATACACAACAGACAAGGCAAATGGAACATTACCTATTGTACCAGTTATATTTGAAATAGGATAAAATGTACTATTATCAAATGAAATTTGGTTAATGTAATGCCCTGTTTGTGGAGTAATTAAAACATTTGAAGTAATATCATTAAAAATAACATTTTGAGCACTTAAACTTGTACTAGAACCAGAAAAAGTAATTTGATTAACATCAAAAATCCACTTCGCATAAAGTGTATGTGTACCATTAACGATAGAACTTT
>JAGART010000078.1 GCA_017622115.1 Clostridia bacterium | reverse complement strand
TACCAGAAAATTTAGAAGCTCTAGGAACACAAGTTTTTGAGGGGGTAAGTGTAACTAATTATATATTGCCAGAAAAAGTAAAAGCAATAAATGGTACTTTTGCTTATTCTAAAATTACAAGTATTCAATTAAATGAAGGTTTAGAAGTGCTAGGAGCGGGTGCGTTAAAATATACACAAATTGCAGAGTTAACTATTCCGTCTAGTGTTATAAAAATAGAAGTTTCTGCTGTTACAGATTGTAGTAATTTAACTAGGGTTAAATTTGAATGTGATATTGATAATGTTGTTTTTGATGATTCTGCTTGTTTTGGTTATAATAATAGTTCAGTAAATTATGTATTATCAAGTAAACAAGATATGGAAAAAGCGATTACTTTGACTTCTGTTTTTAATGATGGTACATTCAGTTATGAAAGTGCAATAACACTTAATTATAATGGAGCAACTGGTGGCAATACAACGACAGAACTTTTATGTGCTGGTGATAGCACAACAACAGCCACTTATGGTACGCTTCCAACTCCAACAAAAACAAATTATAAATTTGAAGGTTGGTATAAAACAAGTGATTTTAGTGGAAATGCTGTAACTAGTAGCGATGAAGTAGTAGATAGCCATATACTTTATGCAAAGTGGAGTGATAAATCCGTTTCTTTTGTAACTCCAAATAATGGTGCAGAAATCGATACTCAAACAACAAATCAAAGTGAAACTATAATTGCAAATCACTTTGTGTTTTCAACTAATAACTATATATCTACAATACAATTAGGCACAAGCGAAGTTATTGAGATTAAAACACAATTAGGTTCTATTTCTGGTGGCGAATATTGTACAGCAGTACGATATACTGCAAATATTAGTGGAAGTTCAATATTAATTGAAGTTATAAATATTAAGAAAAATTTGGAAATAACTTTGGGGTTTGTTAATACTCCACAAACTTTAAAAGAGAGTGGAGCAAATGTTGAAGGAATTGCGGTAAAATGCACAAAGGGCGGTGTTGCATATTATATAGCAGATGACTTTGATAGTTTAACAGATACTGATACAATAACATTTGTGACTAAACAAGTTTTACAGGGCTACACATTCAGCCACTGGCAAGATTTAGATGGTAACAATTTAGGTACGGAAATGAGCATAAAACTCACAAAAGCACAAGTAATGGACAATATAATAACTGCCGTTTATGTGCAAAGTGTAAATAGTAGTGTAAACGACCAAGTAAATAATTAAATCTAACTTTGTTAGATAAAATCATACTTTGCATGATTAATGCTAGAAATAATATTTAAGTTAATAACTTGCTATATAAAAACAATACTATGCGAAGTACTATGCAGGTTATTTTACGAATAATTTGAGTTTAAAGTAAAAGAAAAAGGCTAAATGTAGCCTTTTTTTATTGTATTAATTCAAATTTCATTAAAGCAGGGTTGTGGTCTGAATAATTAAAGTCCGTATCAATATTGTGTACAAGATTTACTTTTACATTATCGCTAACCATATAGCCATCTAAAACAATAGAGTAGTTTACAAGTGAACCATCTGTATTTTTTGTGTATGCTATATCTGTTGCACGGCAGGTAGGTACATTTGTGGCAGAAGCAAGACTAAAACCTGCTGGTATTTCAGTATCATTAATTTCTGCTACCCAACTAGGTACTTTTTGGTCTGTTTTAAAAAGGTTAATTGAATCAGCGATATCGTGATTCCAATCGCCACCCGCAATTACATAATTGCCTTGTGCGTATTCGCTAGACATATAATTCATAAGCAACTCAAATTGTTGGGCTCTAATTATGCCACCCTCATCATAAGCGCTCATATGCAAGTTAATTAATACCAGATATTTATCACTATTTTCAATAGGCATTTTGTTAATTGTAAAGCATCTGTCCAAATCGAAAAATTTGTTTGGGAATGATTCATCAATAGGGAATGAACGGCGTACAGCACTTTCTACTTTATATTTTGATAATGTTGCAACACCTGCATTTACTGTTCCGTGTGGGCTGGTGAGTGGGTAAAATAAATAACCAGAATGGAAGTTGCTTGCAAAACTTGATGAATAATTTGTGAAACTTGATTGTATACTTTCGTATTGATTGATAAAATAACTACGATGAGAAGATGTATCTACTTCTTGAAATAACATTATATCTGCGTTGTGGTCTGCAACTGAACGAATAGCGCCGAGAGTGTTGCGCTCAACAGTTTCTTTGCTTTTTGCACGACTGCCAGTTCCTTGTGTTTTAGTGCCATCTTTCATTTCGCCTGCGTCCATAAAGAATGTGAAGTCTTGTGAGTATGCTCCAAAACCTATATTGTATGTTGTGATAGTGTATTCTTGATTAGTGTTTAGCATAGCCTCTTTGTTTTGTGTGATTTCAAGTGTTTGATTGTCTGCAATTCGATAAAATTGACAAGTTAAGTATAAAGCATAACCGCCAACTATAACGACTAACCCTAAAATTACACAAAGCAAAAATATACCTGTAATTTTTAAAATTCTTTTTACTGAATGCATCTTTTACTCCTTTTTTTATTTAGTATATCAAATATTTGTACTTTCGCCAAATAAAATTGAGAAAAAATAAAAAGAACTCTAATTTTTAGGGTTCTTTTGTAATTGCCATAATGTTTGTTTAAAATTGTATTTATCGCAAAGTGTTTGTATATCAAAATTAATTATTTTACGAGTTGTTTTGTTTGCTCTAATCATTATGTTTTTTGGAGAGTGAGCAAAGTCAACGAATTCTAGTAAATCAACAGAATAACCATTTTGAGATAAAATTTCCGCTCTTATAGAATCGGTGAGCAAAGCACAAAAACGTTCTTTGATAAGCCCGTGTTTAAGAAGTATATCAAAATCTCCATTCGAGCGAATCTGTTGATTGATTTCATGTTGACAACAAGGCACACTAAATATAAAAGGAACATTGTTTTTTATGGCATAATCTAATGCATAGTCTGTGGCAATATCGCAAGCATGTAAAGTAATTATCATATCGATAGGTTTATTGTAAAGATTGCCTTTTGTAACATCATTTACATAAAACTTTAAATTTTCATAACCGTAACGAAGGGCAATAGCGTTACAGTTTTGCACGACATCTTCTTTTAGGTCGTAACCTATTACAGTTGCTTTAATCTTTTTAATATAAACAAAGTAATGATATATGATAAAGGTTAAGTATGATTTGCCACAGCCAAAATCTAGGATTGTTATTTCTTTTAGATTGTTGCTACTTTGGCTTTTAGTGTATTTTCCTTTTGAACCACTAAAAGTTACTGTATAACCAGTATAAAAGAATGCTATTTGCATATATTCTTGCAAAACTAATTTAATTAATTCAAGAAATTCAACATCTTGAATGTTTTCGTGATAAACTTTGTTTTGTGTATGCTTTTCGAATTGCCAAAATAAATTATTTTTTATAAGTATCGGTCTTATAATTATTTTTTTAAATTCAGCGGTTTTGGTGTCGCTCAATATTATTTTTATAAGCGAGTTTCTGTTTTGTAGTTCTGTTAGTATTTTTTGCATAAACCTGTACCTTTTTTGTTTTTTTAAGTATAGCATATAATTTATAAATTTTCTAGTCAATTAATAAAAAGAATTTGACACAACGTAATAAAATTTTGTATAATAAGTATAATAAACTAGTGGGAAACCACCTTGCGTTTATTGTAACTTGCTCCCGTAGTTTAATGGATAAAACAGCCGCCTCCTAAGCGACCAATATGAGTTCGATTCTCGTCGGGAGCACCATTGCCTTGCTAGATAATATTTTGCAGGGTGTTTTATTTATATAGGGCTAGCAAAAAAATTTTACATTTTTTGTATTATTTTGTAACTTTTTAGAAAACATAAGAAAATAGGAGATGTACAAAATGTCAAAAATTAGGAACGTTTTATTGGCTTTTCTTGCTGTGTTTATTGTACCTATGTTTGCCGCTTGTAATCAACAGCCAGGTGGGCCTAATTATGTTTACGCTTCTTATATTACATTGAGTGAAGAAAGTGAAATACTTTCTTTGGCTATGGATGGCACAAAAACATATCAATTACAATATGCAGTAATGCCGGCAGAAGCGACAAATAAAGCTGTTACGTTTACGAGTAGTAACGAAAATGTTGTAACTGTTGATGAAAATGGTTTGGTTACAGCTGTTGGAGTAGGTAGTGCCCAAATTACTATAAAGTCAACAGATAACGACTCTGCTCAATCTGCTGTTTCTACTGTAACAGTAAGACCAGAAAAAGTGTCATTAAATGCACCATACGGTTTAACATATGATGGTACAAGAATTTCTTGGGGTACTGTTACAACAGATTCTGGATACTTGCCAAAATATCAATTATCTATTGTAAAAGATGGAGTAGCACAAGATGTTGTAACTACTTCTGCAAATTCTTATACAAATTCTAGTGCATTAAATGGGGTATCTTGTATAGCAGAAGGTAGTTATTCTGTAAAAGTAAAAGCCTTGGGTAATGATACAGCATACAATGACTCTGTATTTTCACCAACTTTTGAATTTAAACAATTAAGTGCTCCAACAGAGTTAAAAGTAGAGTATGGTGGTGATTTAAGCGAGGGTGAACGTACTTTTAATTTGACTTTTAAATTATCATCAAATACTACATCTATTAGTGATTATGAATATCGCATTACTCCAACTGCGGGTTCTGCTATTTCTGCAGAACAACAAGCATTATGGGATACTGCTTTGTTAAATTCTACTGTTTCTAATGGAGTTTTGAGTGCTAATATTCCTAGTGAATTAAGTGAAACACCTGTTTTAATCGTGTTTAAAGCAAAAGCAAATACTTCTGCTGATATTTGGGGTTCTCAATATAGTGAAAGTATAACTGTAGGTAAACTTTCTGCACCTAAAAACTTAAATGTTGTTGTTAGTGGTTCTGGTGCAACTCAAAAGAATATTTTGACTTGGAGTTCTGTGCCTACTGCTACTCAATACAAAATTAAAGTTGATTATTTAGTTAATGATGATGTTGTTCAAACTTGTACAGATTTGATTTCTGCTGCGGGTGTAACAAGTTATGACTTATCAAACTTAACAGGTGTGCCTAGTACATATGATGCTTATGAAGTTTATATGTATGCGATTGGTTCACAAGTAAATACATCTTACTTTGTTGATAGTGTGAGTTCTTCTCGTGCTCAAAAGCAATTAGCAATCCCTGCTGGTGAAATGGTTATTTCTGCTGATAGCGAAAACCAACAATACATTATCGAATGGCAAAAAGTTACAAATGCTCAATCATACAATATTTATATTTCTAATAACAATAGTAGTGTGATTTCAGAAAGTGATGGTAAACCTGTTAAAAATGTAGAGGCAATTAATCCTACAAAGACAACTATTGCTTATGATGAAAAGAATGGTGAAAAGTTAGTTTGGAATATAGGTGATAACTATATCAAGATTGTGGCTATTGCCGAAGCAGGTACAAGTTATAGTGATAGTGGTGTAAAAGTTTCTGTACAAAAATTAATTAAACTTGCAACTCCTGCTGGATTTACTGTTTCTTATGGTCAATTAAAGTGGGAACCTGTTGAAAATGCAACTCACTATATAGTTGATTTTGGTAATGGGGAACAAGTACAAATTGCTCACGAGGCAAACAAATCAAGTTATACTTATGAACCTACTATTGCGGATTTTGGTGGCGAAACATATCTTAATGTTAATGTTTATGCTATAAATGATGCAGACCAAAATATTATTCAAAGTCAGCCGACCGAACGTATTCAAATTTCTATGTATGATGCTATTGGTCAAGCATATATTTCTGTTGTTGATGGTGAATTGACTTGGGAAGTTAAAAATGCTAATGGTGATAGAATAGGTACTGACTATGTAGAAGTTATGATTACAAACACAAATACTGGTAGTCAAGTGGTTGAGCCTTTTAAGGCGACAGGAAGTATTAATATTGCTGAAAAATTAAACGAAGCAAATGCAAGTGAAAGACTTTATACATTTAAACTTCGTCCAATTAATAATATGGCTTCTGGTACTTTTGTAATTAATGGTAAATATAGTGAGGCCGTTGCTATTAATACATATCAAATGAGTGCACCTGAATCTTTGCGTATAGAAGAAGGTGTAATTAAGTGGCAAAAATATGCAGACACAAATATTGCAGACAATCACCCAGGTATTAGATACGTATTAAAAGTTGGTTCTGTCGAATATACAGAAGTTAATGGGGAAGAGTTTGGTATCAATGTAGAAAGTGCTGTATTAGATAGTTTGACAAGCAATTCTCGTTATTCAATTTCTATTCAAACAAAGATTGATACAGATGCAAGTGGACAACAATTTGGTACAACAATTTTAGGTAGTGATACAACTTATATTATAAATTCTCCTTACTCTCAAACTATTACAGCAAAAGTTTTAACTAAACCTTATGATGTGTCTGTGCGTGGAAATACATTGTCTTGGAAATCTACAAGCACAAGTATAAATCGTTATCAAATTTACTTGTATCAATTAGATGAAAACGACAAGCCTACAACACTTTTGGGTACAGAAAAAGTTTCATTCGAACAAGGACTTACTAACCTTTCTGTTGATTTCTCTGCTACAAGTTTTGCAGACCAAATCGTTTTGGCAGGAAATTATCAATTTATGGTTATGGCATTAGGTGATAATGGTACAGATGATGCTTCAATTACAAGTGAAATAAGTAATGCTGTTGAGATTTGTAAGTTGGCTACTCCTGTATTAAGAGTTGAAGCAGGTAAGATTACGTGGGCAAAAGTCTTTATGTCGCT
>JAGART010000077.1 GCA_017622115.1 Clostridia bacterium | reverse complement strand
ATCATATTTAAATTTAGTTTCGTTATATTCCCAAGGTGCTTTGTTGAGGTTAATTTTCAATAAATCACCATCAAGAGTAACTGTACCTGTATGTTCTTCATCATTGATTAAATAAGTAGTAGTTTTATTTGCGTATTCTGTAATTATAGTTTTGTGTGGTTCATCTATGCTTGTTAAATCAAATACGGCAACACTTGTTGAGTTGTTGAAGAAGTAAGAAACAGATTCAATATAACTAGAATTTTGAGGATTAGATAAAATACCACTAAAATAAATATATTGATTTTCAAGTCCCAAATTTACGCTTACAATATTGTTAATTTCTGTCGGATTAATTATGATATTATAATCACCATCAACAATAAATTCGTATTTGTGTATGATATTTTTAGATATCGTGTCTTGTGAATAACTTTCATTAATAGTTTTATGACCTTGAATACTAGAATAATATTCAATCAAGTTTGATATATAGTAAGAATTTGTTGTATCTTTTGCGGTTATTACTACTTTATCACCATAATTTAAGTTGAGGTTGCGAGTTTCTTGTGTAATAAAAGTTTTTAATTCTGTCATATTGCCATTAAAAAATGGGGGATTATCCAAACCAGTACTTGCTTTTGTAACAGTTAATTTAAATTGAACACAATCTAGTACGCTATTTGCTATTGGAGTAGTAGCATTTGATTCGTCCCAATTTAAAGATGTAGCATAAACTTTTTGTTTTGTTTCACCACTAAATGTTAGGTTTTTGTCGCTTCGTACATTTGTTATTGTATAATCTGCTTGATAAATTTCTAAATTTGTTGATTCTTGCGAAGGTGTAAGTTCTACTCCATCACATAATAATTTTAAAGTATTTAGTTCATAACCTGCTTTTAATTTTAATGTCAAGAAGATATAGCCACCCTCTAAACACGCACCAGCAATTTTTGTTCCATTGCTAGTTGTATAATAAGAAGAAAACTCTATGTAATCTACACCAGTTGGAAAGTTGCTTGTGTCAGGTACAAAAACTTGATAATATTTAGGTTCACCACAGGCAGAAAACATAAATGAAGCAGTAAGTACTAATCCAAAAAGAATAGATAAAAGTCCAACTCTTTTTAAAGTAAGATATTTAGACATAATTTTGCTCCTTTTTTAAAATGATAATTTGAGTTTAACATATCAAATAAAATAAATCAAACGAAATAACTATAAACTACTGAAATATTCAAATGCTTCATCAAAGAAAGGTCTATATTGATGATAAAGAGTACTAGCCGATTGAATCATAGGCAAGTAAAATACTTTTGTTTCTTTAATTTTATTATTTCTTTTTTCTTCCGAAACATTTGTTAAAGTAGATATATTGTGCATTCTATCTGCTATTTTTACTAATGTTGCATTTTCATCTTTTAAGATATCATCAAGATATTTTTTTAGATTTTCTGCTTGATGATAATCTATACTTGGTGCTTTTGTTAAAAGTTGTACAGAATGAGCAATTTCAGCATTTGTCAATTTTTCAATTTCTTTTTTGTTGACATTCTTCATATCTTCAATACAATCGTGTAAAAGAGCAGTACAAAGTAGATTTTCATTATTTAAATTTTTATTTTGCAAAATGTTTGCAACATTCAAACAATGATAAAAATAATCTTCGCCACTATATCTAGTAAAACCTTGTTTTTTGCCCATATTGTTTATTACATAATCCAACGATTTGTCAAAGTTGTTTCCTATTGTGTCGTGATATTTTGCATAATAGTCTTTATAGTTTAATACTTGATTGTAGTCTTTTTTCTTTTTGCTATCTTCTTTGCTTGGAGTATAAAAACAACCTACTACAATAGATACAATACTAATAACGATAGGTATTAATTGTAACAAAGCATTAACAATATCTGATTCGAGAAGTCTAGCAAATATTTCGCTGTAAACCAAAATAGCAACAAGCCCAAACAAAAGAAAATATAATAGTGCATTTCTTAAAAAGTATTTTCCTCTTATTGCAAGTAGTTCTTTTGTTGATGTACCCTCTAAATCGTGCTTTTTAATATCTACAAAGTAGTAAAATAATTCTTGTAAAAATATAAAAAGTAATACAAGTGCAAATGCTAGTAAAATCCACAAGTTTAATCCAAATTTCATTGCTATAAATAAATAACTAAATAATATACCAGCAGCAAAGTTTTCACAGAAAGTAGAAAGATGAGAAGTTAATCTCTTGTTTGCAAATAAAAATTCGCTTAAAATTAATCCAACGGCAATTATAGCATAACCCCATAGGTGAGATTGAAATACAAAATAACTTCCTAAAAGTGCAACACAAGCACCTACAAAAAATGTAATTAATCTGCCTATAAGCATTATTTGTGCTTTTAAAGGGTCTTTCTTTACGTTTTCTGTTTTGTTTTTGTTAAAATATTTGTATAAGTAATAACAAACTATATAAGAAATTGAAAAAATTAGAGTAGAACTCATAGAAAAAATAAGTGTAGGGTCATCAAAAACTAAACCATTTAAACACACAATTACACAACTTAAAACAAGGCAGGCAAGTGTAAGTTTTAAAAACCACCTGTTTATAATTACCATTGTTCTGCCACTTTTTCTTTTTATATTGCTTGATTTATCCATAAACTTTTCCTTTTTACTTCCTATATATTATTATATAAATAAAAATTGTTATGTCAAACAACCATCAACCAAAATTAAAAATTTTTAAAAAATTTAAAATTTTTGTGTTTAAATACTTGACTTCTGCATATAATAGTGATAGACTTTTAGCAGTCAACACAAAAGAGTGCTAACACACAAAAAGTTGAAGTGCTAAAATGTGCGACTATTTTTAGGGGGTAGCAATTTGAAAAAAGATGAAGACTTGTTGAGCGACAGAAAAAGAGAAATCTTATTAAATGCTGTTGAAGACTATATTCAATGTGCTAGCCCTATTACAAGTAGTAATGTGCGTAATAAGTGCTTTAATGATTTGTCCACAGCAACCTTGCGAAATGAACTAAATGCATTAGAAGCAATGGGGTATTTAAGGCAACTACATACTTCTAGTGGTCGTGTGCCTACTGCAAAAGGTTATCGATACTATGTAAACGAAATAATGTGTGATGTTCCTCTCGATACTGTGATTTTAAATGAAATACACGGGATTTTTGAGAACAGAGCAGTTTATTTAGGTGATATAGTAAATGAAATTGCTGATGTGGTGAGCAAGGCGACAAATTATCCTACTGTGGTTATGCTCAAAGGATTTGAAAAATTACAGATTAAAACTGTAAAAATAATTCCGCTTATGACTGGTCAAGCATTAATATTAATCGAAACAAATAGCGGTATTATTAATAACTTTATGCCAGCAAAAGTGGGTATTCCTAATCAAACTTATGTTGATGCTGGAAACTTTTTAACTTCAACCTTTGAAAATAAGACAGTTGCTGATATGATAAAAAATATAGAAGAATATCGCTTGCAAATGGGGCAAGAGTTAATCGATTTCAAGGGTATCTTTGATACTATGATTGATTCTTTAAAGGCTTTGAGTGAGTCAATAGCCCAAAAAGGTGGAGTTACAGCCAAAGGAGAACTTCGATTGCTAAATAGTCCTGAATATCAAGATTTAGATAAGGCTAAAAAAGTAATTGATGTGTTGACTAATCCTAGTGAAGTTGAGCAGTTGTTTGATGATTTAAATACTGATGAAGTAACTTTTAAGATAGGTGCTGAAATCCCAGTCGCCGAATTACAAGAATGTGCTATTGCACAAGCGGATTATACTGTTGATGGCGAAAGTATCGCAAGCATAGGTATTATTGGCCCACAACGTATGGATTATGCTAAAATTGCTAGTGCTTTAAAATTTGTAGTTGGTGAATTTGCAAATCTAAAACAACTCGACAATGCTAAAAAAGGAGACGAGGATGAACAAAACTAAAAAAGCGCATTCAATTAATGGGGAAGAAAAAGTAGTAGAGCCACTTTCAAATGAAACCGAAGAAAATGCGCAAAACTCTTGCGAAGATGAGGCTTGCGTGAATGATGAAATTTGCGAAAATTGTGATTGTGTAGATGCTGAAATTGAGTTAAGTGGTTTACTTGACCAAGAAAGAGAAAAAACAGCAAATTTGACATCTATGCTTCAACAATTACAAGCGGATTTTGATAATTATCGCAAACGTAATGCAAAATTAACAGAGGAAGCAAAACAAAAAGGTGTATTTGATGCTGTCAAGGCTTTGTTGCCTGCATTTGATGCTGTGCACGTGGCTAAAAAACAAATTACAGATGAAAATACACTCAAAGGTCTTGAAATGGTGGAGCGAGAATTGTATAATAGTCTTGCAACACTGGAAATTACTCCTATTGAAACAGTAGGTAAAGAATTTGATGCTAATTTACACAATGCAGTAGTTGCAGAAAGTGTAGAAGGTGTCGAGGCTGGGCAAATTTTAGAAGAATACAGTGCGGGCTTTACTAGTCCAAATGGTGTAGTAAGATTTGCATCAGTAAAAATCTCAAAGTAAAATATAATCTTGATTTCAAGTTTATATAAATTTTTTAGGTAACTTAAAGGAGCAAAACAATAATGGCAAAAATTATAGGTATTGACTTGGGTACAACAAACTCTTGTGTAGCAGTTATGGAGGGTGGTGAACCAGTTGTAATTCCAAATGCAGAAGGTTCTCGTACTACACCAAGTGTAGTTGCATTTGCAAAAGATGGAGAAAGACTTGTAGGTCAAGTTGCAAAACGTCAAGCAGTAGCAAACCCTGACCACACAGTTTCTAGTATCAAACGTGAAATGGGTACAGATTACAAAGTTAAAATTGATGACAAACAATTTACACCGCAAGAAATTAGTGCTATGGTGTTGACAAAATTAAAAAATGATGCAGAGGCATATTTAGGTCAAAAAGTAACACAAGCAGTTATTACTGTTCCTGCTTACTTTACAGATAGTCAACGTCAAGCAACAAAAGATGCTGGTAAAATCGCTGGTTTGGAAGTAATGCGTATTATTAACGAACCAACAGCAGCCGCTCTTGCTTATGGTCTTGACAAAGGCGAAAATGCTAACCAAAAATTGTTAGTATTTGACCTTGGTGGTGGTACTTTTGACGTTTCTATTTTGGAAATCGGCGATGGTGTATTTGAAGTAATCGCAACAAAAGGTAACAACCGCCTTGGTGGTGATGACTTTGACCAACGTATTATTGACTTGTTGCAAAAAGAATTTAAAGCACAAAACGGTATTGATTTATCTACTGACAGAACAGCAGTTCAACGTCTTAAAGAAGCAGCAGAAAAAGCAAAAATCGACTTGTCTGCTACTACAAAAACAACAATCAGTTTGCCGTTTATTAGTGCAGACGCTAGTGGTCCAAAACACTTGGAATTTGAACTTACAAGAGCAAAATTTGATGACATTACAAGCGATTTAGTTCAACAAACTATCGACCTTACACAAGCAGCACTTAAAGATGCTGGACTTTCAAAAGATGAAATTCACAAAATTATTATGGTAGGTGGTAGTACTCGTATCCCTGCTGTTTGTGAAGCAGTTAAAAACTTTGCTGGTAAAGAAGGCTT
>JAGART010000076.1 GCA_017622115.1 Clostridia bacterium | reverse complement strand
ATTCGTACAGCTTCCACAAGTTACAGTAACCGTTTTAGGACAAGATTCAGAACCACTACCATTACAAGAACCACAAGGCTTCTCGCCAGAGCCAGATTTTGTTAGATCACCACGACCGCTACCTCCACAACTACTACAACCAGAAGGATAACTACCTTTGTAAAGAATTCCACCACCACCACATCTACTACAAGTTATATTACCATCTCCGCCACAACTCTTACAAGATGTCGAACCTGTACCGCCACAATCTGGACAATCTTCAGTCTTTGTACCACCAGTACAATCTGGACAATCTTTTTCATCTGTAATTGTTCCAGTTGCATCACAAGTACTACAATCGTAAGAATAACTACGACGTACACTCTCTGTAGCACCGCCCTCGCTTGAAGAAGTATTGCTCAATGTAACTGTTGGGCAAAGGCTTTCTGGAACTATAAAGTTTGCTTGTGCTGGGATTTTGTATCCTTGTGGGAGTAAGTTATATTTTGCTTGTGCTGGGTCTTGTGTAGGACAGAAGTTAAATTTGTTAATTCCACCTTGCAAGTAACCTTTATTAACACTAGATACATAACCTTGTGTAGTTAAGAGTGTAATATCAGCACTACTAAATGTTGATTCGCTGAAACAATCTGCATAACTAGAATTAAATGCCCAAGTAGTACTAAATACATATTCATCAGTACCAGAGCGAGTGGTTGTTTTGAGAGATGAATTTGTACCACCAGTAAGGAGGGTTTGCTCTAATGTAACATTCATACC
Organism: Clostridia bacterium; assembly: GCA_017622115.1. Taxonomy (GTDB): domain Bacteria; phylum Bacillota; class Clostridia; order Christensenellales; family UBA1242; genus UBA7867. Next base: position 1,895 of record JAGART010000076.1, on the reverse strand, counting down.
TGTTACGGTTAAGATAGCAGGTACAGATGCTGTAAATGTAAGATATTGGTCAGTAACATTTGCTTGTGTAACATTCACAGAAATATCATTAAAGTTGATTTGTTTGTAATACTCAAAAGTATTTTCAACAGACCATTCACTATCTTCGACATCTTCGTTTGTACTTGTAAAGTAGTATCTAAATTTGTACTCGCCACCTATTACAGAACTATCGTTTACATAACAACTATTAATAAAGTCTATAAACATTCTGTAATAACGTAAATCACTACCTTGGTTTATACTAATTGATTTAGATTTGATTGTGCCAGTGCTTTCGTTTGTGTACTCGATTTCAATAGTATAAACTGCTTTGTTATGTCCAAATGTACTTAAACTTGAATAAGTAATGTTGTCTTGTGTAAATTCGTACACCACACCAGTAGTTCTATCAAAAGTCATATTAATACTTAAAGAATTAATATCTTGTACTAATTTAAGTTTTGGCTCGTAAGTATGAGCAAAACTATCAAAACCACGAGTAGTAAAGTTCATAGAATTTGTAGGAACAGCCAACACATTGATTGTCCAAACATCAGCACTACCACTAGACAAACGCCATTGATTGTAATTTAAGTCGCCTGTCGCTGGGTCATACAAGTCAAAAGCCAAAATATTGCTTAAATTTTCTGTTTGTTGTGATGTACTGTTTGGTGTCCATACACACAAGTTTTTATTTCTAGCATCAAATGTATCGTATGAATACTCTAATTCGCCACTACCCTCTGCATAAGGTCTAGTAAGGTACACTTTGTAAGTTGTGTCTTTGCTAATAGGAGTATAATCAAACGGAATAACACTTTGATAGTTGTAGTAATATCCTGCTGTTTTATAGAAGTTTGCGTAAACGCCCAAATCTTCAAAAGTTGCTAAACTTGGGTTAAATGAAGTTTGAACTGTTTCAAGTCTAGTATAAAAGTCCATAGTAAATTCTTGTCGTACATCACTACTTACCCAGTAGCCAGCGGTTTCTTCATTTGTTGGTGCGATGGTTTGAACGCCAACAGAAATTGTACCACCTTGATAGTCGCCATTATTAGCACTTGCACCATAATCTGTATCACGAATGAGGTCGTAAATGATTTGATAAACACTTGCTAATTCATAAGGATATACATCACTATAAGATGAATAGTCGTAACGAGTTGAATTTGCTAAAACCGCTTGTTTAAAGGCTGAAAGTGTCGCATTGATATCTTTTGTATTTCTTTCAATTTCCACACTATTGCCTTTGTAAGTGAAGATAAATTTATACAAAGTATCATCATTGAAACTTAATTTAGCATATTCTGTACTTTGAGCCCCTAGACTAGGATAGTTTGCACCATTGATATATACATAAGGTGTAAGAGCCATACCTATATATTCACCACTAGAAAGCACATTTGTTTCATCTGCTCCGCTTTCGCTTGGGTTAGTAGCCATTTTATCTACTAATTCTGTACCCATTGAGTCGTACATCATTGTAAGCATAGGTGCAGTATATTGCTTTTTAATAGTGATTTGTCTTGTAAGACTTACACTACTATCAACAAATATTCTAGCAATTTTAACTTTGCCATCTACCTCGTTGATAAACGCATTTTCTGTATTATCTTCGCCAGTATTATTTTGTTCTCCACCCATTACAGCAGTAGCACTAATACTTAATTTGTTTGGCAATCTTTCATCAATAGCCCAGAATAAGTCTTGTGCTCCGCCCTCGGTGCTATTTCTAGCAAGAACGACATAAGCAGTTGTACCATCATAATGAACTTTAAGAGTAGCACTACCCAAAGTTTGCGCTGTACCGTTAAAGTCTGTTTCACCAGTTGCTTCACTATATGTTAGACTAGAAACATCTAATCTAATATATT
>JAGART010000075.1 GCA_017622115.1 Clostridia bacterium | reverse complement strand
GGAGTATATACAGCCATAAAAGGCTTTTTATCATCTTTCTTTTTGCTATCTTTTTTGCCACCACCGCCCTTGCTCTTTCCTCCTCCGCCTTTCTTTTTAGACTTTGGTTTGCCAGCATCGCCTTTTGATACACCTTTTGGCATAGGTTTTTGAGTTGGCTTTTGAGTTGTTTCCCTACCCAAATTTTCTAAATCAGCAATATCTTTAAATTGTTCTTGCTTACGTATTTTTTGAACTTGTGGATTTTCTTTTATTTTTTGTTCAACTTCAATATTTTTTTCCACAAATTTTTTATCCAAAGCCTGCATTTGCTCTTTAATATCCGAGTTTTCAAGACATTCTGCACATTCTTTCTTTTGCAAACAATCATCTAATAATTGATTTAAAAAATAGTATTTGCGAGTAGTATTCATAAAGAATGGTTCTAATTTATTTTTTCTGCTAGTAAACTCCGCCATTATTAATGCAGTTTGAGCACTTAACCCTAAAAGTTGAATACGGCGATTGAAGTAAATTTCTTCTAATCTTTCATAAATATCATCACCGACTTCACTCATAACGGCTAATTCTTTAAATCTTAAAGAAATTTTGTCCGCATAAAAAGTACGGCCTTCCTCACCAGTAGTATCATCTTCATATTCTTTTAAATTAAATACTTCTTTAATATGGTTTAAATAAAATTTATCATATTTGTATTCATAAGTTGCAACAACAACAGCATTTGTATCAATATAATAACCGCCCATTCTTTCTATTTTTTCGTGCAACACTAAAAAACAATAAGCGTTTCCGTTATCTTCTAATTTGGGCTTTGTAATAGTGAACTCAAAAATTCGGTCGCCCAAAAAACCACGAGCCTCAATTCCATTATCATCTATTACATCAATCTTTTTAGGCATATCGATTAATTCTTGCATAATAGATTGAGATAATTTATACTCGCCTTTCTCATTATATTCGCCCAACATATCATTATATAAAACATCTTTTGTACGGCGAATTTTCTCTAATTCAATTTGAAGCTCATCTTCAATATACCCTTCATCTGTGTCGAGTTTTTCATAATAACTTTGAGATTGAGCCTGAACCTCAACACCACCATTCAACTCTTCGTTATTCATTTGTTACTCCTTTTTTTACCCTAACGCAAATTAGCGTTGCAATTCACTTTGCTTTGTTTTGTCTTTTCCAGCCATAATAACACGAGCCTGTTCTGGAAATAATCTAGCAAAAGCCACCCACCACATTTTGCTTTTCTTTTTGCGAATTGCTTTTCCGTGAGCCAAAATATCTGCATCTGGCACATATTGAGCAAAATCGAAATTATCTTCGGCAGAGCCTTGTTCCAAAACAATTTCTGCTAACTTTTGAGTAAAAGAACCTAAACCAGCAAATTTTATACCAAATTCAGTAATTAAATCTTTATCCCCTGTCTTATAAATATGTGCACTAATTTTTGCAATTTGTCTTGGAGTTGGAGTTAATCCATCTTCCATCAAAGCAATCAAATGCTCAATCATAGCATTAACATCACCAGATTTAATTATATTATCTGTGGCATCTAACTTGTGTTGTTGAGCCACTGTAAGGTTTAATTTTTCCATATCTACACCTTCATTAATAGTGTTTGCAAAAAGGCTTTTGTTATACAAAAATACAAAAAGATATCAAACCCCTATGCTAAACTAATTATAGCACTTTTGTCAGCAAAAAGTCAAACATATTTATCTAAAATTTTTGTACAAAAAATATACAATAGTTTCCAGTAATAATTTTTAAATTTTTAAATAAAATAAACTTGGAGGTGAAATTATGACAGTAACTACAATTTTAAACTGGATTGCCTTTGTAATACTTGCAATTGGCGGACTTAACTGGGGTTTAGTTGGTATTTTCAACTTCAACCTAGTAGATTGGATTTTTGGCGGATATAATGCTGGTTCAATTATCATTTATGTACTTGTATTACTCTCAACAATCTGGTTGATTTTATCACTTATAATGAACAGAGCATTGCATTTTTTTGAAAAACGCTCTTAATTTTGCATAATACTGCAAATTTAAACATTTTACGCATAGTTTAATGTCTAAATAGGCAGAATGCAAAGTAATTTAAAATAAACCACCAAATAAAAGGACACTTTCTGTGTCTTTTTGTTTTCAGCCACCACCCCTTTTTTTAAGTTTATACACAACTTTTTTCTTGTATTTCTTAATTTAAATTCATAAAAAACAATGTCGAAAAATGTAGAAAAGTCGTACTAAATAAAAAGATTAAATTTTAACAAAAGCCTTTTAAATTTGTATTCTATAAGCACGAAATACCTATTCCGTGCTTTATTATATACTTATAATAATCAGTTCACTATCATAAATACAACAGTTACTTAAAACAATCCCCTTTTCTTACTAAAAACATAACGAAATAAAATTCTAAATAATCACAAAACAACAAAAAAGGCTTGACAATCGCTATATATATATATGGTAAT
>JAGART010000074.1 GCA_017622115.1 Clostridia bacterium | reverse complement strand
TCCAAACACCGCTTACGGCACACTTCCAACACCAACAAAAACTGGTTATACTTTTGCAGGGTGGTACAAAAATAGTGATTTATCTGGTAGTCCAGTTACTTCTAGTGATATAGTTACAGAAGACCACACATTATATGCAAAGTGGAATGAAATTAGTGTTTATGTTACTGGTAGCAGTACAGCAATAAATGATTATGAGTATCAACATTTAGATAACAAGTATATAACTCTTTATATAAACCCTCAAACAGGACATTATATTAGCGAAATTTCATTTGATAATAGTACATTTTATCCTATTGATTGTAGTGTGGGGTATATAGATAATTTGCCAGTTGCGGTTAATGTTAGTTATGGTGCTAATATTAATACAAATATGCTGGTGATAGAATTAAAAGGTATAATACAATCATACTTAAATAATAATGGTGGAATACATATTTATATAAAAACAACAACTACCCCATATACGGAATTAAAATCTAGTAATGGAGCAAATATAGAAGGTATATCTGTAACAAGTACAAAAGGTGGCACAGCTTATATAGTTGGTGATGACTTTGATAATTTAACTGATACAGACACTATTACATTTGCTACAAAACCTTGTTTAAGTGGTTATGATTTTAGTCACTGGCAAGATTTAGATGGCAACAATTTAGGAACGGAAATGAGTATTCGTTTGCAAAAATCGCAAGTTATGGACAATGTAATTACAGCAGTTTATGTGCAAAGTACTAATTCAAGTGTAAATGAAAATGTTTCTAATTAAAAGGCAATATACTGCCTTTTTTTATTTGAGCACTTGCAAATTCGAACGTTTTGTATTATAATCATACATTATATGTATAATATAGGAGAATGTATATGAAAGATAACTTGACTATGACCGAATTAGTTGCTTTGTGCAAAAACAGAGGTTTTATTTTTGCTGGAAGTGAAATTTATGGTGGATTGAGCAACTCTTGGGATTATGGTCCATTAGGTGTTGAGTTAAAAAATAATATTAAATCTGCTTGGTGGAAACGTTTTGTACAACAAGAACCGCACAATGTTGGTCTTGATAGTGCTATAATTATGAACCCAAAAGTTTGGAAAGCAAGCGGACATTTAGACGGATTTAGTGACCCACTTTTAGACTGCAAACAATGCAAGACTAGACACCGTGCAGACAAGTTAATTGAAGAATGGCTTTTTGCAAAAGAACAAGCGGGGCAAAAAGTTGAAATCGGTAGTGTTGAAGCAATGGAAGACAGCCAGTTAGAAAAGTTTATTGCAGACAACAATATTGTTTGTCCTAATTGCGGTAAATGTGATTTTACTGGTATTCGTAAATTTAACTTAATGTTTAAAACATTTATTGGTGTTACAGAAGACAATACAAGTACGGTTTATTTAAGACCAGAAACCGCAGGTGGTATTTTTGTTAACTTTAAAAATGTTCAACGTGCTACTCGTAGTAAATTGCCTATGGGTATTTGCCAAATAGGTAAAGCATTTAGAAACGAAATTACACCAGGAAACTTTATTTTCCGTGTGCGTGAATTTGAACAAATGGAAATGGAATTTTTCTGTCACCCAGATAGTGCACAAGACTGGCACAAGTATTATAGAAAAGAATGTTTTGACTTCTTACTTAATTTAGGTATTAAGCAAGACTTATTAAGACTTCGTGACCACGAACCAGAAGAATTATGTTTCTATTCTGCTGCAACTACAGATATTGAATTTAAGTATCCGTTTGGTTGGGGTGAGTTGTGGGGAATTGCTAATCGTACAAACTATGACTTGACACAACATCAAACTCATAGTGGCGAAGATTTGTCTTACACAGACCCATTTACAAACGAAACTTACATTCCGTATGTTGTTGAACCTAGTGTCGGTGTGGACAGAATGTTATTAGCGGTATTGTGTAGTGCTTATAGAGAAGAAGAACTTGCTGATGGTGATACTCGTGTAGTATTGGGCTTCGCTCCAAAAATTGCTCCTATTAAAGTTGCAGTTTTGCCTTTGAGTAAAAAATTAGAAGAACCTGCTTTTGAACTTTTCAAAAAGTTAAACGAAACATTCCGTTGTGAATATGATGTTACTGGTTCTATTGGTAAACGTTATCGCAGACAAGATGAAATCGGTACACCTTATTGTGTAACTGTTGACTTTGATACATTAGAAGATAACTGTGTAACTGTACGTGACCGTGATAGTATGGAACAAGAACGTATAAAAATCGATGATTTGCAAGCATATTTATTCAATAAATTAAATGCTTAAAATATTTAGACAAAATAGGGGTAAAGGTTAAAAAAGGCTTTTTGCCCCGTTTTTGTTTGCTAAAAATAAAAAAATATGGCAATATATATAATATAACCTTATAAAGGGGAAATGTTATGAAAATAAAAATAACAGGGGATACAATTTGTGATTTATCTCCCGAATTAATTAAAAAATATAATATAGGTATTATGCCTGTACACATTTCATTAGGCGATAAAGATTTTGAAGATTCTGCAACTATTACACAAGATGAATTTTATAGTTTCTTAAAAGATAGTGATGTAATGCCAAAGACTGCTGCATATAATCCTTTTGAGATTAGTGAATTTTGGCAAAACCAACTTCAAAGTGATGGTGGTTATGATGCGATTATTCACTTTACAATTTCTAAAAAACTTTCTGCAATTAACCAAAATTGTGTTACTGCTAGTAAAGAATTTAAAGACAAAGTGTTTGTGATTGACTCAAAATCGCTTTCAACAGGTATTGGGCTTCAAATGCTTTATGCGTGTGATTTGATTGAACAAGGACTTGATGCCAAACAAATTTATACTTTGGTTAAAGAAAGAGTTGATAAAGTACAAGCAAGTTTTGTACTCGATAAACTTACTTATCTTCACAAAGGGGGTAGGTGTTCGGCTGTTACTTTATTTGCGGCAAGTGCTTTGGGAATTAAGCCTATAATTGTGTTAAATGATGGCGAAATGAAAGTAGGCAAAAAACTTATGGGTAAGTTTGAGAAATCTGTTGATGCTTATGTTGATTATATTTTGCAAAATTATAGCGATATAGACACAAAACGTTGTTTTATTACTCATACACCTATTGATGATGAGATTGTTCAAAAGATTAGAGAAAAAATAAAAGACAAATTTGATGAAATAATTGAAACAAGTGCAGGCTGTACTGTTGGTACTCACTGTGGGCCAAACACAATAGGTATTTTGTATTATCAAAAATAATTTTACGCATAGTTTTTTTAAAATACAGGGAATGCTATTCTCTGTGTTTTTTGTTAAAAATTAATGTTGACTAAAAATTAAAAATATGATATCATTCATCTACTAAAAGTGGGGTATTTTAATGAATAAAAATAGTGCTGAATGGAAAGAGGAAGTACAATATTTAAACGATACTAAAAAAGTTATAGACAAAAAAATTGCTAAACTTAATTTTGATATAGAGAAGTCTAAACAAACTGTTGAGGAGTTGCGTAAATATTACGTAGATGGTACACAAGTTTTCGGTGAGTTAGACAATGCAGAACGAGTTTCTGTAAATCAAATTATTAACGAAAATATTGAGTTAGCAAATAACAATATTGATAAATCAAATGCATTATTTCGCAACAAAGCAAGACCGTATTTTGGTAGGGTCGATTTTAATGCAGATAGTGGTGATTTTATAAAAGCATATATAGGATTAACAAGTATAGAAGATAACAACGACTATTTTGTAATAGACTGGCGTGCTCCTATTGCCGAACTTTTTTATGAATATGGCAAAGGTAGGGCAAAATATTCAATCCCAGATGGAATAATCGAAGGGGAAGTTAGTGTAAAAAGACAATATGATATTGCTAATGGTGAATTGCTAGATGCTTTTGATGTTGATGCAAATATTTTTGATGAATATATGCAAAAAGTCCTATCAAAAGTTAATTCAGACCATTTACACAATATTGCAGGCACTATTCAAGCAGAGCAAAACGAAATAATTAGAAATTTAAAAGATGATTTGGTTGTTGTGCAAGGTTATAGTGGAAGTGGTAAAACAACAGTTGCTTTGCACCGTATTGCTTATGCATTGTATCGCTTGCGTGATTTAAAATCAGCAAATGTGTTGTTGTTTGCTTTAAATGAAGTATTTGTTTCACACATTCAAGGTGTATTGCCAGAATTAGGCGAGCAAAATACTCGAAATGCAACTTTGTCTAAATTTACAGGTCGTTTGCTTAAAATAACAAAAGATTTTGAAGAAAATGAAGAATTTTTAACACGTTTTATAAATTCAACAGAAGCAGAACGTGAAGTAATAAAAGCAAAATTAGATTTAAGTATTAAAAATAAAATCAATAAGTTTGCACAAGATTATACAAATTCTCGTGAGGCAAAATCAGGTTTTAAAGTGGAAAGTAAAGGCTTTACTGCCGAAATGTTAAATAACTTGTATCAATCTTTAACAGATGATAATCTATATGCAAGATTAAATAAAATAGCAACTGCTATTTGTAAAAAACTTAAAATAGAGAAGCATAATTCAGCAAAACAACTTATTTTTGCAAAAGTTTATGAGTGCTTTAATACCCCTCGTTCTATTGAGGGGCTTTACGCAGAGTTTTGCCGTAGTTGTGGGTGGACTGTTGCAAATAGTGAACAAGTGAAACTCGAAGATGCGGTGCTTATGTGCTTATTAAAAGAACGTACAAGTGAAATGTTAATCAAAATGGACATAAAGCATATTGTAATTGATGAGGTTCAAGAATATCCGCTATTATTCATAGACTTTTTGTTACGAGTATTCCCTCGTGCTCAATTTAGTATGTTTGGGGATAAATATCAACGCACAAACCCAACAGGTATAGATAGCCTTCAAAAAATTATAGACTTAAATGCAATTTTTGGCACAAGCAAACTTTATACATTAGATAATACTTATAGAAGTAGTGAAGAAATTGTTTTATACTGCTCTGGACTTATTGGCAACCCTCGCCACAATGTTTTCCGTTATAGTAATGGGGAAAAGGTAGAAGAAGTTCTTTTAGGGGACGACTTAATCCAAATTTCTAGTCAAGTGATGTTTATTTTAGAAAAAGTTATTGCACAAAATGGTTCTGTTGGAATAATTACAGGTGATGAGCAATCTGCTAGGGAACTTTATCAAAAATTAGCACAAGTTTGTCCACATAAAATTAGTCTGGTAGATAGTGCTGAAAGTGTGGCTTACGAGCAAATCCAAATCGTGCCAGTTGGTATGTGTAAAGGTTTGGAATTTAATACTGCAATCGTTGTTCAAAATGGTGGACTTTTTGCATCTTTTTTGGGCGAAAACTTAAAATATATCGCTTGTACTCGTGCAATTAATAAATTATACGTTTTAAAAAAATAAAATAAGGATAAATTTATGAAATGCAAATTTTGTAATAGTGTAGATAGTAAAGTAATCGATTCTCGTTTAAATGAAAATGGCACGAGCGTTAGACGCCGTAGGGAATGTATAAAGTGCGGTCGCCGATTTACTACTTTTGAAGAATACGAAACAATTCCTGTTTTAATTGTTAAAACAGATGGTAGTCGCCAGCCTTTTGATAGAGAAAAAATTAAAAGAGGGCTTATTAAGGCTTGTGAAAAACGTCCTGTAACAATTACACAAATCGAAGAAATTGTAAATAATATCGAAAAAGAAGTGTACAATACATTAGAACCTGAAATTCAATCAAAGTTTATAGGCGAACTTGTTATGAGAGAAATCAAAAAAGTGGACCAAGTAGCATATATTCGCTTTGCTTCAGTTTATAGACAATTTACAGATGTGGGCAACTTTATTGAGTTATTAAACGATTTTAAAAACGAAATCGAAAAACAATAAGAATACACGAAAGTTTTTCGTAATATAAAAAATTTAGCAAACATATTAAATTTTGTTTGCTCTTTTTTTTATTTTTGGTTATACTAAAAGTTGTAAAATATAAAAAAATAGGGGTGAAGATATGTTAAAAATAAATAGCAAGTTATCCCCAACTTTCAGCAAAGTGCTGGGGGGGGGGGCGCTTAATCGCTTAATTTTTTATGTGTTTTTACACGTAAAAAATCCTCAAAAAATGACTAGATTTTGTACCTTAAAAGGAG
>JAGART010000073.1 GCA_017622115.1 Clostridia bacterium | reverse complement strand
TCATAGTCAACATAGTCAGGCATAGAGTTTGTGGCTTTGTCGATATTACGTACAAAAACAGTAAACATATCATAAAGATTATTGTTTACGCTAGTATATCTCAAATGTAAAACCATACAGAAAATACAACCAAAAAGACTACAAACAAACGGAATAATTAATGCTTGAAGCACTAATAACAAAGTAATCGCAGTAGTACCAGAAGCAAGCACAAGCAAAGACATACTCAACACTAATGCAAGTAAACTAACAATAAGTGTAGCATATCCCATTTGTTTTTTAACAATTAAAATCGCACTATTGTAAAGAGGACGTTTTACACAATATTCGACTGTCATATATCTACTAGGACTACCCTCACGCTCCAACATAAATAATTGCCAACGGTCTCTTATTCTGCGAGGGAGTTTTTTCATCTTATTGTGAAAATCGACAAGATTTTCGTCATTTACACGTGGATTATCTTTTAAATATTTATTAATTCTACGCATTTGTCGCATAGCACGACTTTCATAACACCATATAAGTCTAACAATACCAGCAATAAATAAAGCAGCCATAATGCCGATAAAAATATACAACAAAACATCTAGGGTGATGCCCCCTAGTAAACTTTCAAAGAATTGTATCATTGTATCGACTGCTGTATCGCCTAATAATGAAAACATAATAATCTCCTATTTTTTACAAAAATTTGACAATCTTTGTATATTCATTATACAAAACACGGTTATTCGTTGTCAATTAATATTAAGCGTTCTTGCAAAAAAAAGTAAAGAAATTTTTGCGTTATCTTACAATTTAGCGCACCTTCGACCGCTTTTTGATAACATTTCATCTGTATATAATAATTTTGTGCGGTTTTTTCAACATTATGCGAATTACTTGTTTTATAGTCTATAATATAGATTTCATTATTCTTTACAATGATTAAATCGACAACTCCTTGCACAAGTACACAATCTTGAATTTCACTATCAATCAAATCGCACAAAGGCACACGCATTAAAAATTGTTGTTCTCTAAACAATCTTGCACCTTGCAATAACGGACGCAAATTGACTATTGCTTTATATATTTTTTCACAATTTATCAAATTAAATTCTTCATTACTTAATTTTGTTTGCAAAAATGCAGAAACTTCTTGTACAGAATTAAGCTCAAAGTCAATTAACTGCATTGCTTTATGATAAATAATACCTATTTTTGTATCTACTGGTTTAAATTTATTTGGCTTACTTTCCGCTAATCCAAAATTTTGAGGTTGCGAGTTATGACTACTTTCTGGCTCATCATCAAATCTATTTAGACCAGTAACCGAATTTTTAAGTGCCGTCTTTGTACTTTTTTCAAACTCATACAAAAAATCACAATTTTGATTAAGAATATTTTTAAAGTTAGTATCTATATCACCAAAATTAAAAGAATTTGATTTTGTTGATTTTTTTGTACTATTTATTTGGCAAGGATACGCTCTAAATTTTATAATATTGTCTTTACTTAATTTTAAATCAAGATGCTTTTTAAATTTAAAATCTTCTAATTGCTCTTTTGATAAAACAGACAAAATCAAACTCATATTGTTTGGTGAAGTTTTTAAAGCATAAGGTTTTGTATTTGCACTTAATTTTTGCACATCTACACTACCTGTTATAAATAAATGATTTTTAGCCCTAGTCATAGCAACATACAAAAGTCTTAAATTTTCGGCAAAACGTTTATCGTTGAGTGCTATTTTAATTGCACTGTGCGAAACAGTTTCCTTTTTTACACGCAAATCTGGGTCATACGTGTACATTCCTACACCCAAATTTGAATGTAGCAAAAAGTCACCACGCATTTCTTCCATATTAAATCCGTGTCCACTATCTACTAAAAACACAATAGGATATTCTAACCCCTTACTATGGTGCATTGTTTCCACACCTATTACGCTTGCACCAACATTAAATTCCGGATTAATTTTAGGACTTTCCTCACTTGATTGAACGCTTGCCAAATATTCACACAAATCAGCATTATATCTTTTGCCCACAAAACTATTTAAATAACCTAATACATTTCGCACACGATTTTGTCCGCCCTCAAATGCACTAATTAAATTTAAATAATTTGTCTTTTCGCAAAACTTCACTAATAATTCGTAAATAGTTTTATTTATTAAATCTTCTTTACCATCTTCAATTAAATTAACTGCATAATTAATTTTTTGTAAAATCTCATCTTGCAAATTATAGTTTAAAATACATTCATAAAAATTATCGCACGCAGGCGTACACGCACGCACGTGTGAAAGTTCATTTTCATTAAGCCCTATTATAGGCGAAATCAAAAACGAGGTTAAACTTATATCATCTGTCTTATTATTAATCAAGCATAAGTAATTATATAATGTATATACTTCATACTCATCAAAAACAGTATCACGAGCAACAGGAGCAATAGGCAAACCAAAATCAGATAATTCTTTTAACAAAATATCTAAATACTCACTTCTGCCACGAGCCAAAAGAGTAATATCTTTATATGATATATCTCTAAAATCACCTTTTTCACCTAATTTGGGGTCAAAAATTTGCTTTTGCTCATCAATTAATTGCATTATCTTATTATAAATAACTTCTGCCTCTGATTTTGCATAATTTTTTTCTTCATCAATCAAAACTGGTGCATTGCTCACACGATAAACTTCTGTTGGTGTAATTTTAGGCTTTTCTTCTTTTTCTTTTTCAATGATTAAAACTTCCACTTGTGGCAAACTATTTTGAGCCACTTTAAAATCGCACCCTGAAACCATTTTATTGTCAGGCAAATAATCAATTCCACCTAACGACTTTGTCATCAAAGCCCCAAAAGTCCAGTTTACAAAATCCAAAATTTTTTGGTCTGTACGATAGTTTTCGTTTAAAGGTAAAGCAGTTGATGATGTGTTGCTTTTATCAGCAAAAGCACTTTGTTTATTTAAAAAAATCTGTGGATTTGTATTTCTAAAACCATAAATACTTTGCTTTACATCACCCACCAAAAATAAATCTTTGCCTTTATGTACTTTTGAAATAATTCCCTCTTGAATATCGTTTATATCTTGATATTCATCAACATAAATTTGCTTATATTTATTTTTAATTTCTTCCTCTACTTGTGGATTTTGTAAAATTTCATAAGCAAAATGCTCCAAATCAGAAAAGTCGAGCAAATTTCTTTCTTTTTTAAGTTTTAAATATCGCTCACTAAATTGATTAACAACCATAAACATAGCATCAACAATAATTCTGCTCGAATTTAAGTTATCTTGAATTTCTTGTAAATTCTCACTTAAATACACGTGTTTTTTTAGATTTTCGTTTAAAACTCTTGTAAACGCAGTTTTTAAACTTGAAGCCTTTGTCTTTAACTCCTGCTCCTCTGGACTATAAACTTTTGCAGATAAATTTTTAAGACAAAAATTAAAAACTAAATGATGATTTTCTGCAAATGAATTTTGATTGTTTACTTTGCTAAATTCGGCTATGTATTCTTCAAATATATTTATTAAAGCATCACTACCCAAAAATTCTGCTTCTTGCTTTAAATCAACAAAACATTGAGCAAAATACTCAAAAACTTCACAAACATAATTGTTTATTACAACAGCAAATTGATTTTGATTTATCTCACCGCTATATGCTAAATCAATTTTATTTTTATATTCTAAAACATCTGGTTGATTTGTTAAAAAATCATAAATCTTATAGACGTAATTTTTAATTTTATCAAAACCACGTTTATCATCAAAAGTACGAGCAAGCAACATAAATTGCTTGTCTTTTTTTTCTGCCAACGATTTAAACACATCATTTATAGCACGGCCACGCAAAACGGCTGTTTCACTTTCTTCACCTACATTAAAAGAAGGGTCAAGCGAAATCGTATAAAAATATTTTTGGATTATAGTTTGACAAAACTTATGCAAAGTACAAATATCACTTTGCCCCATTAAATCTACTTGCTCTAATAAATACTTACGCTCGTTATGAGATAAATTTTCATCAGCCAAAAGAGCGAGCAATTTATTGTTTAATTTAGCACGCATCTCACTTGCCGCAGCATTTGTAAATGTAACTACCAGCAATTCATCAACACTAACTCTATGATTAATAATATTGTCTGCAATTCTTTCTATCATTACAAAAGTTTTACCACTTCCCGCCCCCGCAGAAACCAGTATATCTTTATCACGTGTTTGAATTGCCATTCTTTGATTGTTGTTGTAATCCATCATTTCTCCTTAAAATCAAACGTTTCCAGTTTTACTTCAAAATTTTCACTTCTTATTTTCTTTTCTATTAATACACCTACACGACAAATATTTTTATACTTACAAAAAACACAAGCATCTTTTAAAAATTTAGGCTCAATTTCACCATTATAAATATCGTTTATTGCACCTTCCAAAACATTTTTAGCATAATTTAATAAATTATTAAATTGCTCCTCTGTTGCAACCAAACCTATTCGCTTATCAAAAACAAATTCCCCAGCCTCAACATTTGCAGAAGATTTACTTATAGCCACTTTGATAATATCACTTTCATTATGCTCAAAATCTATTTGGTCATCTTGACTTAATAAATTAGTAGGATTGTCCAAAGTTACCCCTTGCATACAAAAACTAGAATAAGGACTAATAGGCGCTTTGTCTAAATATTCTTTATGCACAGGCAAATAATAAGCCCCACCTGCTTGCATATTCAAATTATTTAAAATTACCTGCATATAATAAAATAATTGTATTTTTTTACCCAAATAAAAATTAATCAACTTAAAGTCCGCACTTCGTTTACTTGTTTTGTAGTCAATTATTCTTAATCTATTTCCAAAAATGTCTGCACGGTCAATTTTACCACTAATTTTTACTCGTTTTTTAGTATTTATAACAGCAATTTCTGGCACAGCAACAAAACCGCTATCGCCAAATTTGGCTTCCACAAACTTAATTTTGTATTGCGAATGTTGCATTTGATAGTTGATTGCTTCACAAGCGTGGACTGCTTCCGCTTTTAACGCATCTATTAAAGTATTATTATGACCCGCAAAAACAATATACTCAAATTGCTTATATTGCATCACTTCATCAAAAATTTGGCTTACTATTTGTGTTATTTTGCTATTTTGTTGCACTCCTTTACTTCTTATCAAACGTCCAAATCTTTCTAATACTGCGTGCAAAATATTACCCACATCAACAGCCTCAATTCTTGCTGTTTTCTTTTCTTTTAATTTTAAACCATAAGTTAAAAAGTGTGCATAAGGACATTCAAAAAA
Organism: Clostridia bacterium; assembly: GCA_017622115.1. Lineage (GTDB taxonomy): Bacteria > Bacillota > Clostridia > Christensenellales > UBA1242 > UBA7867. The sequence continues at coordinate 1,936 of JAGART010000073.1, read as the reverse complement.
CTTTTCAATTTGTGTTACACCTGCTTTATCTTCTGTAAAGAAAATCTCATTAGGATTAGTTAAATTTGCTATTTTTGTTTTAGAATTTTTCAAATTTTCTATGTTTTGCAGTAAATTATTACAACCTTTTTCTTTTAACACCTGATATGTAGTTGCTAAAATTTTAGGATTAATTTCTTCGTTATCTATGTTATCTAACAAACCATTTAATATTGCATTTTTATTAGGCCACAAAACACCAAATCGTTTTGCTTGTCCACCAAAAGCACTATCATCATTTAAAAATGAATTTAACTGAATGCAATTAAATGGCTGATTATTAAAAGTAAACAAACTTAACAAAGATTCAATAACACTTGCAGGTTTACACTCCTCACCACCTTTATTTAGTGGGAAAAGAATAGTCAAAGTTTTGTTTGCATAACAAAAACTTTGCAAGGTCTTAAACCTACTACGAGCATTTACCTGTCTAATTGTTGGCGAAATTTGTACACTATTTGCACCCAACATATTTATATCGCTATCAGCAATTAAACCTACATCCGCCACCCACGCAGGAAAATCACCCTCAATCGCACCTAAAATATAATAATGCTCAACCTCATTAAACACACTTTGCAAACTTTGCCCAACATAAACGCAATCAAGACTCATAGGCAAAGGCGAAATCGTTACAGTAGCCGCACCTGTTTTCCAAATCTTATTAAATTCAGCAAAATCACACTCCATTTGCCCCATAATATCACGCATTTGCGTAAAAATATTATCAATTTTATTAAAATTTTGACGTGTTATACTATTTCTCTCTAAATCACCATTTTCAAAAAACGCCTCTGCCATACCTTTTAAGTTTGCCTCAAACTCCATTTCTTCCAAAAACACACAAACACTAGCAACATATTCTGCAATAGTTTTACTTATCTCAATATTTTTTGCCAAAGTAAACAACGGTGCAATTTTTTGTTTTATTTCTAAATATTGCAAAAATTCTTCATCTTCATTTTTAGGTGCATTATTATTTAAAAAGTTATTTCCTTGTAAACAGTATCTATTTACAACATTTTCGAAAACTTCACATTCTTGTTGACTTAATCCTATTAAACTATTTTTAACAAATCTAAACACATCTTTTGCTTGAAAGTTTTCTTGCACACAATCTAATGCGGATTGTAAAAATTTATAGCCCTCCGTATTTTGCAAATTAAACGGAATATCTGCCCAAAAAGGAATATTATAAAAATTGAATATTCTTTTAATTGTTGGCGAATAACTCTCTAAATTTGCACAATTTATAGCAAAATCTTTAAATCTTGCACCATTTTTAACTTTATTTACAATATCAACAGCCAACCATTCAACTTCCATTCGAGGATTACTCGCACTAAAAACTCGTACTGTGTTATCATCTTTTAATTCCATAACTTCTGGATTAACAGCCATTACATTACGCAAAATATGTTTTACTTCGCCTAAACGATTATTTTGAGCATATAAAACCGTTGGTTTAATATTTAGATTACGAGCAATTACACTAATATTTTGAAACATTTCCAAATTATACATATCTGCATTTTGTTGAGATTTTTCTGGCAAGACAACACCAATAGTTACCCCATTTGATTGTTTTAATAAAACCTTTAAAACATCTAATCCTTGCTCTGTAATACTATCAAAGTTGCAAAAATGTACATCTGTATTTTCATAATCAGTACTTTCTGCAATAGTATTACACAATAATTTTAATCTATTATTTGAGTCAATATATACGTTGCTTAAATAATCTTCGTAATATTGATAAATCAACGCTAAATCCGTTAATTTGAGTTTAAGTGACTTATTTTTGACACTATCTATACAATTTTTGAGGTTAAGTGGCGAAATTTTGCAAGATTTTAATTGAGCAATAGAGTCAAATAACACACTTGCAAAAGCAACT
>JAGART010000072.1 GCA_017622115.1 Clostridia bacterium | reverse complement strand
TGATGAGTTTGATCAACGCATTGGGCAAATGATTTGCGTTTCAGCAACACCTGCTCAATATGAATTAGAAAAAGCAGGTCAAGTGGTAGAACAAATTATTCGTCCAACTGGTTTAGTTGACCCAGAAATTGAAATTCGAAAAACAAAAGGTCAAATTGATGATTTAATGGGCGAAATCTTTAAAACAGTGGAAGAAAAAGGCCGTGTGCTTGTAACCACTTTGACAAAACGTATGGCAGAAGACTTAACTACATTTTTTATAGAGCACGGTATAAAAGTAAAATATTTGCATAGCGAAATAGACACTTTGGAACGTATAGAAATAATCAATGGTTTGCGTGCAGGTGAATTTGATTGTATTGTAGGTATCAATCTTTTGCGTGAAGGACTAGATTTGCCAGAAGTTAAGTTAGTTGCAATTTTAGATGCAGACAAAGAGGGATTTTTACGTAGTACTTCTTCATTAATTCAAATTATAGGTCGTGCAGCAAGAAATGCCGAAGCTCGTGTAATTATGTACGCTGATAATATGACAGATAGTATGAAACAAGCAATCGATACAACAGAATATCGTAGGAAAATTCAACAAGATTATAATAAGAAACACGGAATTATTCCAAAAACTATTATAAAAGAAATAAGCAATACTTTGGAAATTACAAAGAAAGTTGAGTTGAATAAAACCGATATAAAAGATAAAGATTTACACGCAGAAATAGATAGAGTAAAAGCACTTATGCAAATTGCTAGTAAAAATTTGGAATTTGAAAAGGCAATTGAATTGCGTGAGCAATTAAATTATTTACGTAAATTATTAAGAGAGGAAAATAAAGATGTTAAATGAAATAATAATTAAAGGAGCAAAAGAAAATAACCTTAAAAATATTGACTTAAATCTTCCAAGAAATAAGTTAATAGTTTTTACAGGTGTAAGTGGTAGTGGAAAAAGTACTTTGGCTTTTGATACTATTTATGCAGAGGGACAAAGGCGTTATGTTGAATCTTTGTCAAGTTATGCACGCCAATTTTTAGGGCAAATGCAAAAACCTGATGTTGATTTGATTGAGGGTTTAAGTCCCGCAATTAGTATTGACCAAAAAACTACTAACAATAACCCACGCTCAACAGTAGGTACAATAACTGAAATTTACGATTATTTGCGTTTGCTTTTTGCCCGAGTAGGCATTCCTCATTGTCCTCGCTGTGGTAGAGAAATTGCAAAACAAAGTGTTGACCAAATAGTTGATAAAATTAAGCAAGATGTACCTTTGGGCGAAAAATTTATGGTTTTAGCCCCTGTTATTAGGGGACAAAAAGGTGAACATATAAAAGTTTTAGATAGTATTCGTAACAGCGGTTTTGTACGTGTTGATATTGATGGCAACATTTATACTTTTGATGAGGATATTATTTTAGATAAAAATAAAAAGCACTCAATTTCTATTGTTATAGACCGTATCATAATGAAAGAAGATATCGACAAACGTTTAACTGAAAGTGTTGAATTAGCATTAAAAAATGCAAATGGTTTAGTGGTAATAGTTACACCAGAAAAACAATTTGTTTTCTCTAATCAATTTGCTTGCCAACATTGTGGTATAAGTTTTGATGAAATTACTCCAAGGTTATTTAGTTTTAATAATCCGTTTGGTGCTTGCCCAGAGTGTCACGGTTTAGGCTTTACTAGCGAAATTGACCCAGATTTAATTGTAAAGGACAAAAACAAATCTATTAGAGAGGGGGCTATTAATGTAACAGGTTGGGGACTTGATTCAAGTTTGTTTTCATTAAGTTACTTTGAGGCATTATCAAATAAATATCATTTTTCACTTGATGTTCCTTTTAAAGAGTTGCCAAAAGAAATTGTTGATATAATTATGTATGGTAATTTTGGTGAAGAACTGGATTTATCTATGAATACAAAACGTTTTTCTGGAAATATGCGTGGCTCATTTGAGGGTATAGTAAATAATTTAAAAAGACGTTATCACGAAACAACAAGTGATTACATTAAAGGCGAAATCGCAAAATATATGAGAGACCAACCTTGTGTTGTTTGTAAAGGCGAAAGACTTCGTGAAGTTGCTTTGGGTGTTAAGATTTTTGGTGAAAATATTACTTCTCTTACAAATAAAAGTATAGATGAATTGTATGAATTTTTTGAACAAAATGAATTTACTCCATCTCAAAAACTTATTGCAGATTCTATAGTAAAGGAAATTAAAGCACGCTTAACCTTTTTAAGAGATGTCGGCTTAAATTATCTTACTCTTTCTCGTAGTGCTGGTAGTTTAAGTGGTGGTGAATCTCAACGTATAAGACTTGCAACACAAATAGGTAGTGGACTTACTGGTGTAATTTATATTTTAGATGAACCAAGTATAGGTCTTCACCAAAGAGATAACGATAGATTAATTGCAACTTTAAAGCATTTACGAGATTTAGGAAATACTTTAATAGTTGTTGAACATGATGAAGATACAATGCGTGAGGCTGATTATATAGTTGATATAGGTCCAAGAGCAGGTGCACATGGTGGTAGTTTAGTTGCAAGTGGCACTTTACAAGATATTATGGATAACCCTAATTCTATTACAGGTCAATATTTAAGTGGTGCAAAAAAGGTTATCGTGCCGACTGAAAGAAGAAAATCAAACGGCGGTGCAATTAAAGTCTTTGGTGCAAGAGAAAACAACTTAAAAAATATTGATGTAGAATTTCCTTTGGGGGTTTTAACTGTCGTAACAGGTGTAAGTGGTAGTGGTAAAAGTAGTTTGATTACAGATATATTGTATCCAGCCTTATCAAATCGTCTAAATAAAAGTACTATGGCAGAAGGTCGTTACGATAAAATTGAGGGCTTGCAAGATGTTGATAAAGTAATTGCTATTGACCAAAGTCCAATAGGTAGAACTCCTCGTTCAAACCCTGCAACTTATACAGGTGTATTTACTCAAATAAGAGAACTTTTCGCAAGCACACCAGATGCAAAAGAAAGAGGATATTTGCCGGGAAGATTTAGTTTTAATGTTTCTGGCGGTAGATGTGAAACTTGTTGTGGTGATGGTATTAAAAAGATAGAAATGTACTTTTTACCAGATATTTATGTGCCTTGTGAGGATTGTAAAGGTAGAAGATATAATCGTGAAACCCTTGAAGTTAAATATAAAGGCAAAAGTATATATGATGTATTAGAAATGACAGTGGAAGAGGCCTTGACATTTTTTGAAAATCAACCACAAATAAAAAGCAAAATTCAAACACTTTTTGATGTTGGTTTAGGTTATATCAAATTAGGGCAATCAGCGACAACTTTAAGTGGTGGTGAAGCACAACGTGTAAAACTTGCCACAGAACTTGCCAAAAAAAGTACAGGCAAAACAGTCTATATTTTAGATGAACCTACAACAGGTTTGCATATTGATGATGTCGAAAAGTTAATCAAAATAATGAATAGATTAGTTGATGCTGGTAATACAGTTATTGTAATTGAGCATAATTTAGATGTTATCAAAGTAGCCGACCATATTTTAGATATCGGTCCAGAGGGTGGTGTAGGTGGAGGACAAGTAATAGCAAAGGGTACACCAGAAGATATTGCGAATTCGCCTATAAGCCATACTGGTAGATTTTTAGCAAAAATCCTTAATAAAGATAAATAAAAAAGAACCTAAAATTTAGGTTCTTTTTTGTTATTTGCGATTCTTATTTTCAGATTTGCTTAATTTTTCGGTGGTTTTTTCAACATCTTTTTTTGCTTGTTGATTAATTCTTTCTTTTTCATCTTCAAGAATTTCAATGTCTAATTCAATTTGTTCAATTTTAATAGTTTGTGCTTCAATATTCTTTTGAATTTGTTTTACGTCAGGCACTTCTAATTGAACATTTGGATTGTCTTTTGCGATTTCTTTTGCTGTATTGTAAGAATCAGTTTGTTTTTGTAATTCTGCAATTTCTTGTGCCAAGAATTCACGAGATTGTTCTAATTCTTCTTTTAATAATTTGATTTTGTGATTAATTGCAGTTTTGCGTTCACGGCGGTCAACATCTTTTAATAATGTTTGCAAACGGTCATAGTTGTTGTTTACAACTTTTGCTTTTTTAGGACGTGCACGATAGAATTTCTTAAAGAATACACCAGCAATAGCAACTAAAATTGCAACTGCAATAATAATTGTTGAGAATGCAAATGGGTCAAAGTTTCCAAAGTTAGAGCCAGCATTTTCTTCTTCATCATCTTTTGGAGCGTTTGTTGCAAGTAAAACGTTGCTTGGCAAGTTTTCTTCATCATATTCCAAAATTTCATTGTTGTATTCATCTTCTGTTAAAGATGATACATTTAAGTTAGAGAAGTAAGCGTAACCAGCAGTAGGCATATTTTCACAACCAAGACCTAATTTGATTGTACTTGTAGTACTTTCAGTAGGGTAGATATAGAAAATATATTCTTTCCACTCATTTTCACCTTGCGCATTTGCTGTGTTGATACTTGTAAAGTTAGTATCAATTCCTGTAACAATAATACTTGCACCGTGAGTGATAAGCTGTCCATCTTCTGTATAATCATCAACTAAATCTTCTGTAAGATTTGTTGTTTTTACAAATACGCTTAATTTATAGTAAGTTTCAGCATTAAATGTGTATGTTAAGTTACTTGCGTATTCAACATAAACAGGTGAGTTAGCATTAATTACTAATGAATTATTACTACCATCTTCTGTTGCTTTACCAGGAGTTGAGTTGATAAATGCAAATTTATCTTCACAGTTTCTGTAATCTATTATTCCACTATAAATATTTGCACTTTGTTCATTTTCGATTACGTTTTGTGTCCATAAAAGAGGAGTATCGTTTGTATCAGTAGCATCAAGCCAATTAGAATTTAAGTTTGATACATAAACGTTAGTATCATTAGCAACAACATCATTAAATGTTTCTTCTGTAATTGAAGTATCTATTTTTACGTTGTCAAAGAATGCATAACCAGAAACACTTTCATTTTCTGCACCAAGTGCCAAAGTTGCTGTAATGTTTTGTTCAGTTAAATAGTTTTGAATGTAAAGTGAGTAGTTTTTCCAGCCACTTGTTTT
>JAGART010000071.1 GCA_017622115.1 Clostridia bacterium | reverse complement strand
TTATAAAGAGGCGGTTGAGCGATGTAAACGTGTCCGTGCTCGATTAAAGGACGCATAAAGCGGAAGAAGAATGTGAGCATCAAAATACGAATATGACTACCATCTACATCAGCATCGGTCATACAAATAATACGATTATAACGAAGTTTTGATTCATCAAAATCATCGTGGATACCACAACCGAAAGCTGTAATCATTGCTTTAATTTCTTGATTTTCTAATATTTTGTGAAGTCTGGCTTTTTCTACATTTAAGATTTTACCACGAAGAGGCAAAATTGCTTGAAATCTACGGTCACGACCTTCTTTTGCAGTACCACCCGCACTATCACCCTCTACAAGATAGATTTCACAAAGTGAAGAATCTTTACTTGTACAGTCAGCAAGTTTACCTGGGAGTGTAGTAGTTTCGAGCAAGCCTTTTCTACGAGTTAATTCACGTGCAGAACGTGCTGCATCACGTGCTCTTTGAGCAGTAACGCATTTTAAAACTAATTCACGTGCATAACTTGGGTTTTCTTCCATAAATGTACCAAAAACATCTTGCATTGCCTTTTCTACATAACCACGCATTTCAGAATTACCTAACTTTGTCTTTGTTTGTCCTTCAAATTGCGGTTCTGTAAGTTTTACAGAAATAATGGCAGTAATACCTTCACGTACATCTTCACCAGAAAGTTTTTCATTTTCTTTTAATATTTTATTTTGCACACCATAGTCGTTAATAATTTTAGTAAGACTATTTTTAAAACCAACGAGGTGAGTACCACCCTCCTCTGTGTTGATGTTGTTTGCGTAAGCGTGCATAGTTTCACTATAACCATCATTATATTGAAAACAAATTTCTATTTGATAATTTTCTGCAACTTTATCGATATAGATTGGGTTTGGGAAAAGTACATCTTTGCCTTTGTTTAATGCTTGTACAAACTCGACAATACCACCCTCGTAGTGGAAAGTTTCTTTACGTTCTCTACCCTCACGTTGGTCTTCTAATGAAATAGATAAACCTTTGTTTAAGAAAGCGATTTCTTTAAAACGGTTTTTAAGAGATTCGTAGTTAAAATCAACTGTTTCAAAAATCTCTGGGTCAGGTAAAAAAGTAATTTGAGTACCAGTTTCGTTAGTAGTACCAACGACAGTCAAAGAGTTTTGCGGAATACCACGAGCATAGTCTTGGTGATATATTTTACCACCTTGATAAACATCAACTTCGAGGTTTGTAGAAAGTGCATTAACGACACTTAAACCTACGCCGTGCAAACCACCACTAATCTTATAACCTTTGCCACCAAACTTACCACCTGCGTGGAGCTTTGTCAAAACTACTTCGACAGCAGATTTGCCCTCTGTCTTGTGCATACCTGTTGGAATACCACGACCATTATCACGCACACAGCAAGCGCCGTTTTTAAGTAATGTAACAGAAATAGTATCACAATAACCAGCCAAAGCCTCGTCAATAGAGTTGTCAACTATTTCAATAATAAGGTGTTGAAGTCCTCGTTCATCAGTGCTACCGATATACATACCGGGACGTTTACGTACTGGGTCCAACCCCTCTAACACCTGAATTGCATCTTCGGTGTATTGCTCGGTAATTTTCTGTGTCATTTTCTCTAATCCTTTAATATGTAGTTTGTATTCAAAAACGCCTAAATTAGGGCAAGCAACAAAAAACAAGCAAGACAAAATTAATATAAATTTAGGGCAATTTTGTGATAAGTAAATTATAGCAAATTTGTACTAAAAAGTCAATTTTAAAACGCAGTTTTTCAAAAGTTTTTTGTCTAATTTTGGTTGTTTGAAAATACAAAAAACTGGCAATAAATTTTTTTAATTTATATGCTCTAAATCTTGCTTAAAAAATTAAATTATGATACACTTATTTTAATAGACAAAAAGGGAGGGGAAGGCAATGGCTTGGGTTGATATAGCCATAATAGTCATAATACTTGTTTATGCTATACTTGGTTTGAGCCGTGGTTTTTTAAAGAGCCTGTTGCGGTTCTTTGGTACTATTGCTACTCTCGCCCTTTCTATTTTACTTTCAAAACCAGTTAGCGGATTATTTGAGCAATGGTTTGGATTGAGTTCTAAATTAGGCGAATTTATGTCCACTACCCTTGCCCCATATTGTTCAACAAGCACAGGCGGACCGATAGACAATTTCTTTATGAATAAATTTGCTGAAATACTATTAGGTGCAAATTACTGGCAAAATTATGATGGTGGAGTAAGCAGTCCAGAATTTATATCAGCATTTTCTAGTGCTGTGGGTTCAGTTTTAGGCGTAGTTGTAACGACATTAATATTATATATTATAATTCGCATTTTAATTGCTCTTTTAGGTAAGTTGTTTAAATTCCTTACACGCAACCGTGCAATCGGTGGAATAGACCGCTTCTTTGGCTTAATTTTAGGTATTGTAGAAGGTGCAGTTGCTATATTCATAGTTTTAGGCATTGTTTACTTAATCGTGCCGATTATACCAGCATTTAGTGGCACTGTATTAGATTTATTACAAGTCAACCATATCACGCAAGAAATATACAATCTTGTGGGCGAATTTATAGAAGGAATATTGCTTCCTTGGTTGGGAATATAAAAAAAATACTCTTACAAAAAGAGTATTTTTTATTTATTTTTTTATTATTTTTCGTTATTTTTTTCTTCTTCTGCTTTTCTTTCGTGATAG
>JAGART010000070.1 GCA_017622115.1 Clostridia bacterium | reverse complement strand
TGTATTGAAGAAATGTATTTACCACTCACAAACACAAAATTATTTGCTATGATTATTTCATTTGTGTTTGTTAATTGTTCTAAAATTTCTGCTCCACTATTTGGAGTTGTAAAAGATACGCTAATTTCTTTAAATACAGCCGTATACGTATCTGTTGCTATTGCTGTAAATGTATATGTACTACTATATGAAACTATTGTACCAGCACTATTTTCCCAGTACTGAAATATATAGCCTATATTAGGTGTTGCTGTTAGAGTAACATCATCATTTGGTGAATAAACTCCTCCACCAGTTATAGTACCTGCACTAAATATATTTATGTTTGTTTGTATATTAAACCCTGTATAAACATCACTTAAATTTAGGTGTAATGCTGGGCGAATTGCATTTGCTTCTCTACTATATGAAGAATAACTTGAACCTGTTGCAGAAACAATAAAATTATAAAATGAAGGTGCATAAACACCAGATGTAACAGGATAATTTGCTGCACTACGAGTAAAACAATCAGTATGTCCAACCAGTCCAATAGTTCCTATACCACCATATATCTCTTCATTTACCCCAGTTGCACTAGCTCTTTCGGTAGAATTTAAATTCCATATACCCGAATATGTATCACTATAACCTGTTTCAGATATACTAGGCAACCAAATATAATCATTTCCCCATTCTGCATATTTTTCTGGTGTTATAACTTCATTACAATAGTTATGCACATTTGTACCATCAGTATAATTTCCACCAACAGATAAAGCATCATTATTTAATTGTGTACCCTGATAATTCCCTAAACTCAAACTAGGTGTTTGAGCATTTACTTGCCAACTTATATTTTTTGGCTTTTCTAAAAATTTAGTTAAGCCAAATTGCTCCATTGTATACATTGCAAAAGGATTTGTTGCATTTTGAGTTGCTGTTGTTAAAGTAGCGCTATTATCTTCAATAGCATATCCGCTACCATTATTCAATGTTGCCGCACGCACATAACTTGTACTATATAAATTATGTGGATAAAGTTCTGTTCCGTAATTTCCAGTTGAATCATTACTAACTGAAAAATCACTATATAATCCACCATCTATAAAACCATAATACTCGCCAGCAGTTTGCGAGTAAGTAGTAGTATCTGCTAACCATTTATCTTGCACATTATCATCAAGCCATAAAGTCGCAATTACATCACCATCAGTATTGAGTGAAAGATAAGTTACTATCCAGTCTAAACCACCCAAACGAACAACTACACTTTGAGTGTTAGATTTTGAATAACCAGTCCCACTTGCAGTATAACCACGTATTGTACTTGCTGGGATTACTTTATTTGTAGCAGAATTAATTTTAGATTTTACTGTATCGACTGTTGCACCAGATGTACCAGTTATACAATGATAAAATTGAGATAAAGTATCTCCATAAAATACTTTATCTGTACTATTAAAAATTTCACCTATCTTTACAAAAGAAGTTGTGTCTGTTGAAGTTATTGAACTTGTTTTTGGCACAAGAGTTGAAAGACATCCTAAAATAGCACCAGAAACAGCAAAAACACTAAATACAATAGCAAAAACTACTACTTTTAAATGACTTTTTAAAAATTGTTTCATTTTTTATCCTAATATACTAAATGCATATTTTTTAATGATTCAATTCTAAATTTTAGCCAATCAACTAAATCTTTTGATGCGTCTTTATGAGTTTTGTATGTTAAGAAATTATCTGATTGAGCACCATTGTTTGGTTTTGTACCTAAAATATCCCAACGTTCAAAATTACGAGCAAAAGATTTTTCAAATTGATTTGTTGTATTTTCAATATTTGCATACCACTCTGTAAATTTGCCAAGATTATATAATTCAAACCAACGTGTTTTAACTAATTGATAAAACCAATCTGTAATAAATAAATCCTTTGTCAAATGATTTAGATAAGTTGCAGTACCACTATGCCAACTATAATTTCCCATAGACAAATCAGCGTCCCATGGTGCACCAAAGATTAATTTTCCATCTTTGTCTTTCCACACACGATAACTTGCATTTTCATCTATGTTATTCATAAACAATTCAATAATTACTCGCTCAACAGCAGAGTTAACATCTATTAATTGCTTTACATCTGCTTCTCTATAATTAAAAATTGCATCATAAACTTGTTGCATATAGCCTTGTATGTAGGCAATTTGTTCTGGACTTGTTGTATCACTTTTTATTACCCAATGCATATAATCAGTTTCAATTCCATTCATATTGCATTGAAAATAATAATCTTCGTGAACATAAACATAATCTTCATTTTCAAGTAAATATCCAGTGTTTACTGGGTCGCTTGTGTCTGGGTCATATTCTTCGATATCAATACGATATTTATCTATTTGCATTTGCTCCGCCAACAGATATACACCTTGATATTCGCCATTTAAAAATAATTCTATGTGCTGGCAATCAGATGAGAAAATATTAAGATTTTTGGCGAATGTAAACATAGCATAGTTTCTTAAAAGTGATGGGTCATAGTAATCTGCGAGTAACACCCAACTTTTGCATTTTGCATTATCATTTAAGCCCAACATTCCCTCACGTTTATTAAATTTAATACGATAAGCCTTTTTAGGTGCATTAAGTGTAGAATTCCCACGCAAACGTACACCTGCTTCAACATTATCTTTTTTAAATTCATCAAGGCAATTTGTAATACTTACTTGTGAAGTTACATAGTTTTCTTTATCCAGAATTTCTGCATTATCTTTTGTATTAATAGTTATAATTGGCATTTCATATGTATCATATTCTATTGTGGCAGTTACTTTGTTATTTACGTTTTTAGAATTAGTTACCTTATATCCCAACGGACAATATTCATTATAGTCCACACCTTTAATTATCGTTGTTTCAATATTTTTTTGCCCTAAAACCAACCCATTTTGAGATACAAACGTAATTTGCACTTGCGTTTTATAAAAACACAATACACTCATAGCAACAATGCCACCAATCAACAACACACTAACAATAGGTAATATAATATAAACTAATTTTTTATTCATTATATACCCCCTATTGTAAATATTGAATCTTTAATTTATGCATTTATTTTAAATTTTATTTTTTTGTTTTAACGAATTTTTTTCGTGTTTCGCAACACTATTTAAAATCATATTTAGGATTTTTAGAAATCAAATTTTTATAATAACTTTGAGTATTTGTAAGGAGTTGCTTGTAATTATCATATAAATTAATCACAGCATTTTTCAACTTATTTTTGCGAAATAAGCGC
>JAGART010000069.1 GCA_017622115.1 Clostridia bacterium | reverse complement strand
AGTTTGTTATTTTAACTTTAATAGGTTCTTTAATAGCAATTCTTCTAGGTGCGGTTTTGTTGAGTTCTTCTCTTATACAATACTCCAACAATCCCATATCTACAACACCATAGTTTTTAGAAACGCCCACTCTTTGAACAAACTCAAAAAGAGATTGCGGTGTATAGCCTCTACGTCTTAATCCCATTAAAGTTGGCATACGAGGGTCGTCCCAACCATCTACTAGACCACTTTCAACTAATTGTCTTAAATAACGTTTACTCATCACTACGTGAGTTAAATTTAAGCGAGCAAATTCGTATTGATGAGGTTTCTTTTCCACTCCTATATTATCTATAACCCAATTATACAAAGGTCTATGATTTTCAAATTCTATTGAACAAAGAGAGTGAGTTATTCCCTCGATAGCATCTTGAATAGGGTGTGCAAAATCGTACATAGGATAAATACACCATTTATCTCCTTGTTTGTGGTGTGATGTATGGAAAATCCTATATAAAACCGGGTCTCTTAAATTTAGATTTGGTGAAGACATATCTATTTTTGCTCTCAAAGTTTTAGTTGCATCTGCAAATTCACCATTTTTCATTTTTTCAAAAAGTTCTAAATTTTCTTCAATAGAACGATTTCTATAAGGACTCTCTACCCCAGGTTTATTTAAAGTACCTCTATATTCTCGCATTTCTTCTGGGGTTAAATCATCTACATATGCCTTACCATCTTTAATAAGTTTAACTGCATATTGATAACATTGTTCGAAATAATCTGAACCATAAAAAACATTATCTGGCTTTGCACCCAACCAAACTAAATCTTCATATATTGATTTAACATAATCCTCATTTTCTTTTGTTGGATTAGTATCATCAAATCTTAAATTGAATTGTCCTCCATTCTTTTTCGCCGCTGAATAATCTATCCAAATAGCCTTAACACTACCAATGTGCAAACAACCATTAGGTTCTGGCGGAAATCGAGTATGAATACGCAAATCACTATTATTTTCTAAATCCGATGAAATAACATCATCAATAAATCCTAAATCTGCATTTAAAAACTTTTCCATTATATTCCCCTTTCCTTTATTATTTCAAAATAATATCATAAACTGAAACAAAAATCAACATTTTAATTTAATACATAAATAATTCTAATATAAAATTTCTTTCATACTATTTGTTAATATAGAAAAACACAATAAATATATTCTAATTTTATTTCTTATTTTTTCAATATTTTAAATATAGCAAAAAAAGAATTATATTATTTTTTAATAAATCTTAATAATGCGTTTTTGTCTTTTTCTAATCCATAATCTATGCCTACACGTTGTGCTTTTATAAATTTATATTCTTTTTCATCATCTAACAAGCAAATTTTAGCATTATTCAACATACTTTCGCCATTTAAAGATTTATCTATGTGCAATAATTTTGTTGCTTTTGCGGGCCCTTCTGCGCCCACTACTCCCCTAATTAAAACCGCCTCTGGCTGGTCTTCTTTTTCACTTACTATATTAAACAAATAATGCAAACCATAGCACAAATAAACATATATCGTGCCTGCTTGTTTGTACATTGGTTCTGTCCTTTGCGTTCTTTTATTTTTATAACTATGGCAAGCACTATCATTAACCCCTAAATATGCTTCTGTTTCGCAAATTTGAGCAGTTACTTCTTGCCCATTAATATTAGTACATATCCATTTGCCTAAAAGATTTTTTGCAAGTGAAATAGTATCGACATTAAAAAATTCTTGTTCGTTAATTTTTCTCATATTTTAAATTATATCACAAAATTTTAATTTTTTTAATAATTAAACAAACTTTTCTTAAAAAATAAACACAAATTTAAAAGTATTATGTTATAATCTTTTGTATTATGAAATTAAGGAGAAAATATGAAAAAGAAATTATTTAGTTTCGTTTTGGCGATCTGCTTGATAGTCCCTTGTGCTTTTATGTTTACTGGCTGTGGTGGCAATCCAGCAGAACTAACGAAAGCAGACTACATAAAAGCATTTAATAGTGTAACTAGCACATACAATCAATATTTAACAAATGCTCAACCTGCTAGCACCCAAATTAGCGATAGTGATTTTATTGACACAAACAACAACTTACAAGCCCAAAATATGGCAAAAGCAAGTCTTGCAATGGTGTATTTTTTAAATAACATTTATTCAAATGATACTTATACACTAAAAACAGCCCCAGAAGATTGTTTTGTAAATGATGGACATGAAATTTTTGATATTAGAATGAGCACAGAATACAACGCAAACACTTCAACTATTATAGCAAAACTCTATGCAGATTACAGAGATAGCGCAACATTACAATACTTTGTTTTCGAGATTAACTACGACTTTAATACAGAAACTTTAAACAATTTTTCAATTCTAGGTTTTTCTGGCACAGATACAAACAAAACAACAAATAACGTTCGTTACTATAAATTTGCAAACAACACACTTAAAGTATTAGACAACACTGCTGAAAGTTTTGAACCATTTGCTCAAAGCATCTTAAATGAAATGGAAACTTTAAGCGCACCCGAAAAAGCACAAAATCCAGCAGACTATTCAACAGAATATCTTTTAGCAATGAGCGAAGCAATGGGACAATAAAACGAGCAAATTTGCTCTTTTTATTTTAATTTTATTATATTTATGTTATACTTTTTAAAATTAAATGAGGCAATTACAAATGACAACACAAACTCAATATTTAAACTCCCCAACAATTAAAGAAAAGACACGAAATGGCTTAATTGAATTTTATCGATTTTTATTTGCACTATGGGTTGTTTATTATCACGGATTTTTTATATTTAAAAATGAATATTTTTCTCACGGCTACATTGCAGTTGAATTTTTCTTTATTTTAAGCGGATTTTATTTAATTAAATCAATAGATAAATACAAAGAACAAAATTTAATTAAGGGGTTGAGTACTTTTTGTTGGACTAGGTTAAAATCTTTGGGTTTACCTTTTATTATAGGTTCGATTTTTGCCATTTGGTTTATGTTTATAGAGGGAGAAGTTAGTTTACTTGGGTATTTATGGTACATTCCAACTATGTTTATTGTATTTATAGTCATTTTTATATTAAGAAAATATATAAAAAATGAAAAAATTTTTATTTTATTATTATGTTTGTTTGTATCAATAAGTTATATCATTTTATACGTACCTATTTTACAAGGTTTTGGAATTTTTAGAGCATTAGGCGGAATTTCTATCGGTATTTTATTTTCATATATTAAAAAAATCGATTTAAAATACAAAAATATTAATTTTAACTTGATAATTACACTTCTTATTTTCTTTATAATCTTATTGCTTGCTTATTTGCCCAAACCTAATTTTATAAGTGAATATTTCTTAATATTCCTTTTAATGCCTTTGCTTATATATTTTACAAATACATTAAATATTAATTGCTCCTTTTTAAACTTTTTAGGTTCTTTAAGTTTTGGATTATATGCGTATCAATGTGTATTACGAGTAATTGAAGCATACTTCCCATTAGAGCAATATCTATTATTCATTATATTAATAAGTATAGTACTTATAGAAAAATTAGTAATGTATGCTATAAAAAAATACAAAAATAAGCAAAAAACTGGCACTTTTTAATAGTTTTTATTGATTTTTTAATATATATTCATTATGGAACTTATATAAATTTTCTTTAATTGATTGTGGCGAAATGATTTCTACTTCCCCACCAAAACGACTAAAATACTGCATAATTTGAGTATGTGCACATTTAAACGTGTACATATTTTTATTTATACTTTCTGGAATTGGGCGGTGCACATACATTTTGCGGAATAACATTTGTCCATTTTGACTTAATTTAAGCACAACATCTTCTTCATTCTCTTCATAATAAAATTGAGGGCCATATTTTATCATTTTATTAAAGATTTCTATGCCTTTTGGACTAATTTTTTCTTTTTTATCTAATATAACAACAGACTGAATACGAGATAATTTTATGCTTTTAAAAGTCTGTCTATTTTGATACAATAAATATAAATGAATTTCTTCTTTTGAATTTGCAAAAGTATAAGGCAAAACTTCCATTCTATTTGAATTAGTTGCTTTTGTATTAATAAATATTTTATTGCCATTTTTAATCGCTTCATTAATAGCATTAAATTGCGACTTAAAAATAATTTGTTCACGCATATCTTGTGGCAAAGCGGTATATGCTATAAACATATTTCTAAAATATTCAGATAAAGAACGATTATTTAACAAATATTCCTCAATATAACTAATGATAGATTGCGAATCCTTTGTTGGTTTTAATGAAACTAAACAATCGAACTTTTCCACCGAGTTTATAGAAATCTCTTTATTAATTTTATTATTGATTAAATTACTTAATTCTTTAATTTTT
>JAGART010000068.1 GCA_017622115.1 Clostridia bacterium | reverse complement strand
CAGACAATCAGGCGACAGATACTTCTTTAATGATGATGACTTAAATCTTTACCTTGATAGTCTAGGTAGAAAAGGTTATGAGTTGCAACGTTACAAAGGTTTGGGTGAAATGAATGCAGAACAACTTTGGGAAACAACAATGAACCCAGAAACTCGTACAATGCTTCAAGTAACTATGGATGATGCGTTTGAAGCCGACCAAATATTCTCACTTTTAATGGGTGAACAACCAGAACTCCGCCGTGAGTTTATTGAGCAAAATGCTAAACTTGTTGAAGATTTGGATATTTAATTTAATGTATTTTTATCAAATTTTAAAATTAATAAAAAATAAATAAAAAATATTCAAAAAATGTGTCCAACAAAGGACATTTTGGCAAAACCGTATGCTATAATATAAAAAAACTTAATAGGAAATTATTATGGAAGAAAAAGCGTTTAGTAATGAAAATTTAACGATTATCAAAAGACCTGTAGTAGAAGAAATGAAAAAGAGTTTTATTGCTTATGCTATGGCTGTTAATGTTAGTCGTGCTATTCCTGATGTGCGTGATGGTTTAAAACCTGTGCACCGTAGGATTTTATATAGTATGCACGAACAAGGTTGTACTAGCGACAAACCATATCGTAAGTCAGCACGTATCGTTGGTGATGTATTAGGTAAATATCACCCACACGGAGATAGTGCAGTTTATGATGCTATGGTGCGTCTTGCTCAACCTTTTGTAATGCGTGCTCCTTTGATTCAAGGTCAAGGTAACTTTGGTAGTGTAGATGGCGACCCTGCTGCTGCTTCTCGTTATACAGAGGCTCGTATGAGTAAACTTGCTGGCGAAATGTTGCGAGATATCGAAAAAGATAGTGTTGACTTTGTTCCAAACTATGATGACACTTTGCAACAACCTAGTGTTTTGCCTAGTCGTTTTCCTAACTTGTTGGTTAATGGTTCTGATGGTATCGCCGTTGGTATGGCTACAAGTATTCCGCCACATAATTTGGGCGAAGTAATTGATGGTGTAATTGCTTTAATCAACAACCCTGATATCGAAATTGATGAATTAATGACATATATTAAAGCCCCAGATTTCCCAACAGGTGCTTTGATTATGGGTAGAATGGGTGTTAGACAAGCATATAAGACAGGACACGGTAAAGTAATTGTACGTGCTCGTGCAGAAATCGAAGATGATGGCAACCGTACACGTATTGTTGTTACAGAAATTCCTTATCAAGTAAATAAAGCCCAACTTATTATGCAAATTGCTAATCTTGTAAAAGATAAAAAGGTTGATGGTATTTCAGATATTCGTGAAGAATCAGACAGACAAGGTATGCGTATCGTTGTAGAACTCAAACGTGATGCAAATCCACAAGTTGTTCTTAACCTTTTGTATAAACATTCTCAATTACAAGTTTCAAATGGTATTATTTTCCTTGCTCTTGTTGATGGCGAACCAAAAGTACTTAACTTAAAGCAAATGCTTTATTACTATTTGGAACACCAAAAACAAATTATTATTCGCCGTACTCAATACGATTTGGAACGTGCAAAAGAACGTGCCCACATTATCGAAGGTCTTGTAATCGCACTTGCAAATATTGATGAAGTTATTCGTATTATTAAAACATCACAAGAAAGAAGTGATGCATTGCAAAAACTTTGTCAAAATTTTGAACTTACAGAAAGACAAGCAAATGCTATTCTTGATATGCGTCTTGCTAGACTTACTGCTCTCGAAGTTGAAAAATTACAACAAGAATTGCGTGATTTGCGTGCTTTGATTGCAGAACTTCAATCGATTTTAGACAATCCTAATAAAGTACTTGCTATTATTGCAAAAGAATTAACAGAAATTAAAGAAAGATAT
>JAGART010000067.1 GCA_017622115.1 Clostridia bacterium | reverse complement strand
TTATTGCACTTGTTTTATGCTTAAAGACAATCTTTGTTTTTTCAAATCAACACCGATTACACGTACTTTAATTCGGTCGCCAACAGTTAAAACTTCGCTTGGGTGCTTAATAAATGTATCGCTAATTTCGCTTAAATGTACCATTCCGTCAGTATGTACACCAACATCTACAAATGCACCAAAGTCTATAACGTTACGTACAACACCATCTAAATCCATTCCAACTGTTAAATCTTCAAGTCCTAATAATTCGCTACGCAAAACTGGTTGAGGCAAACTATCACGCACATCACGCCCCGGTTTTAAAAGTTCTGCAACAATATCTATTAAAGTTGGTTCACCTATACCACAAATTTCCGCAACTTTTTTAGCACCCTCACTTTCAATCTTTTGAGGCAAACTCGCAATATTACCTTGTATAATATCTTGTTCGGTTAATTTAAAGTGTGCTAACAATTTACGTACAGCAGGATAACTTTCTGGGTGTACCGCTGTATTATCTAAAATATTTCTAGCATTTGGAATACGCAAGAAACCAGCACATTGTTCGTATGCTTTTTCACCTAGTTTTGGCACTTCTTTTAATTGTTCACGAGAAACAAAACCTTTGTTTTTATCTCTAAATTTCTCGATTTCACTTGCAATACTTGCATTTAAACCACTAATATGTGTTAAAAGCGGTACAGAAGCAGTATTTAAATCCACACCAACAGTATTCACACTATTTTCAACTACACCATCTAACACTTCGCCCAAACGTTTTTGAGGCATATCGTGTTGATATTGCCCAACACCCAAAGATTTTGGGTCTATTTTAATAAGTTCGGCAAGCGGGTCTTGCAAACGGCGAGCAATCGAAATTGCACTACGAATACTAACATCATATTGAGGAAATTCTTTTGCACCTAATTTGCTGGCACTATACACACTCGCACCAGACTCATTAACCATAGCATATTGCACTGGTCTGCCAACAGATTTTATTAATTTAGTAACAAAAATTTCTGCTTCTTTACTTGCTGTTCCGTTACCAACCGCAATAGCATCTACACCGTATCGAATAATCAAAGCACTTAAATCAGAAATTGCTTCTTCAATTTTATTTTGAGGTGGTGTAGGATAAACAACACCTTTGTCTAAAACGTTTCCATTTGCATCAATAACAGCAATCTTGCAACCCGTTCTGTATGCAGGGTCCACAGCCATAATTACTTTATTTTTTAAAGGCGGTTGCATTAAAAGTGGTTGTAAATTAACTTCAAACATTTTAATAGATTGCTCGTTTGCCTTGTCTGTAAGTTCGTTGCGGAATTCACGTTCCAAACTCGGAGCAAGCAAACGCATATAACCATCTAACACCGCTTGTGCAACAAATTGCTTGCTGTCTAATGTACTAAAATCAATAGATTTTGGCATTTTAACTTTGCTGTTTGCATCAAATTCTGGCAAATATTCTTTTGCTTCACCTTTAACAAATTCACGCATTAAAGTATCAAAAACCTTTGTATAACCACTTCTATCCAAAGTTAAATCAACTTTTAACGCACCTTCTTTTTCGCCTCGATTAAAAGCCAAAATTCTGTGTGCAGGAATAAATTTAATAACTTGTCGAAAGTCCTTGTAGTTTTCGTAAACTTTCTTTTCATCTTTGTCCTCTTTCCATTCAGTTGCAATAATTGCACGAGGCCAGTAAACAGTACGCAATTTTTTACGTGCATTTGGGTCATCAGCCACAATTTCCGCAATAATATCACTTGCACCTTGTAATGCTTCTTGTGCAGAATTTATGCCCTTTTCTTCATTAATAAAAGGCGTAGCCAACCCCACTAAATCATCATTATCTTGCTTTAAAATAGCATCTGCCAAACCTTGTAATCCAGCAGCAATCGCAACACTCGCACGTGTCTTTCTTTTTGGTCTAAATGGACGATAAATATCTTCAATTTCAGTCAAAGTAATTGCTTCATCAATGCTTTTTTGCAATTCAGGAGTAAGATTACCTTGCTCATCTAAAAGTTTAGTAACCTCTTGCTTACGTGTGTTTAAATTACGCAAATACAAAAGACTATCCGCAAATTCTCTAATTGTTTGGTCATCACAACTACCGTGCATCTCTTTACGATATCTAGCGATAAACGGAATTGTACACCCCTCATCAATCAAATTAATAAGATTTTGTGAATGAACAGGCTTAATGTTAAATTTAGTAGCCAAAACTTGTGAAATTTCCATAAAAAAGTACTCCATTT
>JAGART010000066.1 GCA_017622115.1 Clostridia bacterium | reverse complement strand
CGTGATTCTGCATAAGCAAATGTCATAGCAAATATATCTGCTTTTAACTCGTTTTTCTCTTTTTCCATAAGTTTGTATGTGATTGTGCGTTTGTCTAGTGTAGGCATTGTGTTAGTGTAATATTGTACTTCACTTTTAAGTTCATTCAATAGTTTGTTGTGTCGTTGCATTAAATCTAATGTGATTTTTTTTGCTTTGTCAAAATCTACATATTGAGGGTCTATTTTGTAATAATCAAAATACTGCAACAATCTGTTA
The DNA here is from genome assembly GCA_017622115.1 of Clostridia bacterium. GTDB lineage: Bacteria > Bacillota > Clostridia > Christensenellales > UBA1242 > UBA7867. Next base: position 4,098 of record JAGART010000066.1, on the reverse strand, counting down.
ATGCGTGCATCTGGTTCTATTTTAGGCGAAATTTGGTGCATCAAATACGCTTTTTTTGCGTTGTAAAATTCTGTTTCATATCGAGATGTATCTAAAAAGTAAAATTTGTTGTCTATGTTAAGACCTGCTTCTTCAATTCCTACCATTAAGCACCTCTTTTAAGTTTTTTGTAGTATATCACGAAATTTAATTATCTGCAATAACTTAAATAAAAAAAGTCCTATTTAAATAGAACTTTTTTCTTTATCTTTTTTGTTACGTTTTTTTCCGTAGTTGTATGCAAAAATTCGTAACGAGTTTAAAATCGCAAGTAATGTTACACCTACATCACCTAATACTGCAATAAGCATTTCTAAACCAGTGTGGGCAAGTACTCCTGTAAGTTCTAATGCAATTACGGTTACTTTTGTAACAACTGCAAAAATTATGTTTTCCCATACAATTCTACGAGTAAATTTAGAAATCTTGTGCAAATCCTTGATTTTTGCTGGGTTGTCATCTACGACAACTATGTCGCTTGCTTCCACCGTTGCTGGGCTTCCACGTAATCCCATACTTATACCCAAATCCGCACGAGATAGACTAGGGGCGTCATTAATTCCATCACCAACAAATGCAGTATAATCGCCTTTTTGTTGTTTGTTGAGTTCGCTTTCTAATATTTCGTACTTTTGCTCTGGTGTAAGTCCAGAATGATATTCTTTAATTCCCAACATATCAGCAACGTGTGCTGTAACTTTTTGGTTGTCGCCACTCAACATACTTAATTTGATTTTTTGTTCTTTTAAATATTCACATACTGGAATACTGCTTTCTTTTAAAGCGTCTGCAAGTAAAATTTTGCCGACAGGTTTTTCATTTATAAGTACTTGTACGCTTGTAAGTTCATCACTATTGTTGCGTGTGATGTTTCCTACAAATACAACATCACCTTTGTACGTAAACGACACACCTGAACCGCTGTTTTCTACAAAGTTTTCCACCTTTTCTATTTCCATTCCGTGAGCCTTGTGTGTAATTGCTCTCGCAATAGGGTGTATGCTGTTTTGCTCACCTAATGCGGCAAGTTTTAGTATAGTTTGCGTAGAGTATTTTGTGTCAAGCGAAATTATTTCTTTAACAGTAAAATCGCCAGTAGTCAATGTACCTGTTTTGTCAAAAATTACGTGATTTAACTTTGCTGCTACATCAAGATAATTGCTACCTTTAATTAATATACCATTTTTACTTGCTTTACCTAATGCACTAAAATATGCAAGTGGAACTGATATTGCAAACGCACAAGGACAAGAGATAAATAACATTATTAACGCATATTTTATACCATCTATAATGTTACCAAGACATAAATATACAATAAATGCAATTACCGCTATTCCAATAACTGCCAATGTGTACCACTTCGCAAACTTGTTGATTATTGTTTCGGTTTTGCTCTTTTTGTCATTTGCATTGTCTATTAAATTCATTATACGTGATACTGCACTATCTTTATATACACTTGTAGTTTGAATTTCTAATGCACCATCAAGTAAAATCGTTCCAGATAATACTTGTGAACCTTTTGATAGGGCACAAGGCAAACTCTCACCAGTTAAGTGGCTCTTGTCTGCACTCGCACTTCCACTAACTACTATACCATCTAGTGGTACTCGTTCACCGGGGCGAACTTTAATTACACTTCCGATTTTAACATCTTGTGGGTGTACTTTGTGTTCGTGATTTCCGTGTACAAGCATTGCAAAATCAGGTTGAATTTCCATTAACGCACTTATGTTTTTGCGTGATTTTTTAAGTACACTAGATTCTAGCATTTTACCTATGTTGTATAGTATAATTACCATTAAACATTCTTCAATACCGTGTCCTAGTTCTTCAAATCCGTGCTCAATCGTGTGGAAAATACCTAATCCATAAGCACCAAATACCGCTAACGTAATGAGGAAGTGCTCACCAATAGTCTTGTTTTTGAAAAGTTGTACCATTGCTTTGAAAAATGTCTTGTAAAGCAATAAACACATACCTATTGTTATCAATACCAAACTAACTACTATCGGCATAGGCACAAGCCACCCAATAAATCCAATAACAACACCCAATGCAAATATTATTAAATCAATGTTAAACTTACTTGATTTTCTGTTTAATTTTGCGTTGTCGTGAATTATTTCCGCATCTGGCTCTGTGCGATAAACCGCTCTTTTTAATTCCGGATAAAAATCATCAGTACGTTCTGTTTCAAACGTAAGTTTCATTGTCGCAAAGTTGTAATTTACGTTTTTAAACCCTTGTATGCGAGCAATACTCGCCTCTAAATGTTTTGCACATTGTGCACAATCAATGTTTCTAATTTCATATATATATTTATTCATTTTTACCTCGTAAAAATAATAATATTAAAAAATATGCATATTGTCAATATAAAATACAAAAAAAGCATTAAAAGTTTAAATTATAAAAATTGTAAAAAGATGTCAAAAACGTTTTACAAAATAGCAAAATTTTTAGTATAATTACATTATATCAATACAAAAGGAGGAAGAAAAGGTTAAATTTTTCAGGCATAACGAGATTGAGTAATGCGAAAGAGCAATAAATATTTATTGATTAACTCTCCCTCAGGCTGTTTCACAGCCAGCTCCCTCGACAGAGGGAGCCTCAAAAGAGGCGGACTTATCAATTAAATATTTGTTATTGCGAAGAACATTTATGTTCTGTGGCAATCTCGCTTCTTAAAATAAGATTTAAAGTATAATTTAGCTTTATGATAAGCCTCCATCTGACGAGGGAGGTGGCACGAAGTGCCGGAGGGAGAGAAAATAAGAGAATATAAAAAAGAAAACATAGTGTTAGCAAAGAATTTAAGAAAGAATATGACCCGACACGAAAGGAAATTATGGTATGAATTTTTGAGAGAATATAAGCCACGATTTCAGCGACAAAAAGCGATAGGGAAATACATAGCAGATTTTTATTGTGCAAAAGCGAATATGGTAATAGAACTAGATGGAGGAGGGCATTATCTGCCAGAGCAGATAATGCAAGACAATAAAAGAACGGAAGAATTGCAAAGTTTCGGAATAGAAGTATTGAGAATATGTAACATAGAAATAGAAAATAATTTTTATGGAGTATGTGAGTATATAGATAAGCATATAAAGAAAAATTTAAAAGATTAACTCTCCCTCCGCCACTTACGTGGCACCTCCCTCGACAGATGGAGGCTTATAAGAGGCTAGAAATAAAATTACTTATAAAATCTCACTCTCGAAAAGCAAAAGAAAAATTTAACAAGAAACGAAAATGACAAAACAAAAAATCATAAGCCTAGTAGTGTCGTGCGTAATTGCATTAGTGCTTGTGGTGGGCGGAGTAACATTCGCAATAGTAAAGAGCAAACCACAATCGGGAGCGATTACAGGCACTGAAACGAGTTTGTCGGGCTACATAGGCAATCTATTAACAAGTGATGGGGGAATAAACGTAACTACATACAACTCACTTATCAGTAAGGTAGGAGCAATCGGTTCAGTATCAAGCACGCAAAGTTCAGCAAACGTCAACAGCGGAACACCAGTAGTATTCCAAATGGGAACAGCAGGTGGTAACCCAGTGTACTGGCAGGTAACCTATCGTACAAAAGATTACATAACAGTAATGATGACAAGACCATATACAGTAGAGTATTTTAACAATAATGGAAGCACTTATTCAAGTGGAGTGTTTGCTGGAACAACAAAAACAGACTATGACTATGAAAATGGTTATTCACGTTCAACATTAAGACAAGCAACACAACAAATCTATACAGATATGAATAGTACAAATAGTGTCTTATCACAAATAGTAGTCTCACCAAGTGCAATGGCGAGTGCAACTGGAACAAGTTGGCAGGCATCGCAAGCAAATTCAAAGTATAGCAGTTCATATAATGCTGTAACACAAGGTTTGAGTTCTCAAACAAGTACAACAAACCCTCACGGCTGGACATGGGACAAGACAGTATATAGTGATATGTTCTGGATACCATCATTTTACGAATTGTACAACACATCGACATCAAGTTACAGTTTCAACGGAGGCTTATGGGGCTTATCT
>JAGART010000065.1 GCA_017622115.1 Clostridia bacterium | reverse complement strand
TTAATTATGGTAGCGATACTCAAACAACTATTCAATTTACTGAACCTGCTCAAAGCCAACCGATTGTTATTAAATACAAGGGTAAATCTACAACATTCAATGTATCAGTTATTAAAGGCAATATGAGTGTAACTTACAATAAGACTTACACAAAGGCATATAATGGTGCTTCTCAACCGATTGAAGAATTGAGTGATTTAGCATTGCCAACTGGTGCTTCTATTTGCAGCATTGAATACAGAATTGCAGGTAATGAAAGCGAAAGTGCTTATTCTACAACTGCTCCAACAGTAGCGGGTAATTATGATGTACGTGTAAAAATTATAGGTGGCGACAACTACAACAATCTTATTTTAGATGATATTTCTTACACAATTACTAAATCTGACTTAACTCAAATTACTACAAACAACTACTTAAATTTCCCTGAAATCGCTATGGAATACAGTGATGAAGTTGATTTAACTAATAACTGGCAAATTGTTGCAAATGGCGAAAAAGGTGCTATTACTGCTGGCTTGCCAGCAAGTCAAGCAAGTGTTGCAGACAACTTAAAATACTACTATCGTCTTGCTTCTGATGCAGATTACACAGAATTAACTCCTGATGTGTCTGGCAAAATCTTATTAAATAATCTTAAAGCAGGCGAATACAAAGTAAAAGTAACTGGTACTTGGGCTAGCAATATTAATGATTTTGAAGTAGAAACAGATTTAATTATTCAAACTAAAAAGTTGGTATATGGCGAAGACTACACACTTACAATTACTCAAAATGACCAACCAGTAGTTTATACAGTTTCAAACAGTGCCTTGAATATTGCTACTGAAATTGAATACACAGCGGGTGATGAAATCGTTGTTGCTGTTGAATTAATCAATGCAAAAGCAAATTCTGCAAAAACTTCTGCTCCTGTTGTTACATTTGCAACTGGTGGTTCTTGGGAACACACAGGTATTGCTACAATTAATGGTGTAGGTGCATACAAAGTTATTATTGATGTGGAATTTGAAGAAGGTACATTCGAGTTTGTTGAAGACCAACCATTCCACGGAATTAATGTTGTTTCAGCAGAATAATAAATATAAAAAGATATACAATCCACCGTATATCTTTTTTGTTTTAATAATTCATTGAACAACAACAAAAAGATTAATAAAATTAATTGCTCTTGAATATAATATAAAAAATTCAAGGGGTTTTTTATGTCTGAAAATAGTCTTAAATTAAATCAAAATAACTTTAAGTGTCATAATATTGTTTTGGAAAATAGGCGAAAGTTATGTATAAGTGGAGTGGAAAAAGTAGATAATGTTAGCCCTATGCATTTTAGTTGTGTTGTAGTTGGTACAGAAATGCATGTAGAGGGTAAAGAAATGGAAGTAACTAAATTAGATGTTGAGCAAGGTGTAGTTGAAATTGCTGGTGAAATTAATTCTATACAATATTTAGGTGAAAAGAAAAGTTTGCTAAAAAGGATATTTAAATAGTGTTATTTGAAAGTTTGGGGCAGGGGTGGATTTTTCTGCTTCTTTTAATTATTGGTGCTTGGTGTGCTGTTTTAGATGTGTTTTGTATAAAATTATATAATTTTTGGGCGATAAAATTAGTACAAAAAAAGACTATAAATAAGCAAGTAAACAACAATAGCGATATTAAGACAAAAAAGTCTAAAAAATTGTGTTTTACGCAGTTTTCTTCGCTTTTACAAGGCTTTTTTGTTTTTTTTAAAGTGTTAGCATTGGGCGTGATTTTATATTTAAGTATCTATTTTTTAGATTATGGAGATGTTAGATTTTATCATTTTATTGCATTTTGTGGCGGGTTTTATATAATTAAATTTTTATTTGCGAAGTGGAAACAATACAAGGCGAAAAAATGCTATAATGGCATTGGAGGTGAACAAAAAGATGAAAAAAGCTAGGTTAGTTTTGTGTGGGCTAATTTTATTTTGTATTGTTATGTTTTGTGTAGTTGTTTTTCAATTAATAGAAATAAACCGCAAACAGCAAAATTTGGCAAATTTAAAAAGTGCACAAATAGAATTAGAGCAAGAAATTGCTACTGCACAAAAAACTTTGGAACTTGTTTCAAGCATTGAGCAACAAGAGTTGCAAGCACGTAAAAAGGGTTTGGCAAAAGAAGGGGAAAAGAGATTTATAGCAGAATAAAACATATTAAAATAACTTTGCTAAATTAAAATTTTCTGCTATAATTTACGTGAGGTGTTTTATGCGTAAGATAAGTATAATTTGTGTAGGTAATTTAAAAGAAAAATATTGGCAAGAGGCTTTAAAGGAATACGAAAAAAGGCTGTCCAAATTTTGTGATTTTTCTATAATAGAATTGCCAGAAAGTAGATTGTATAAAAACAATCAAAGTGAGATTAATTCTGTTATAAACAACGAAGGAAATCAAATTTTAGAAAAACTAAAAGGCAAAAAAGTAATTTCGTTGGCTATCGAGGGTGAGGCTGTGTCTAGCGAAAAACTCGCAGAAATCATTTCAAAAGAAAGCGATTTTGGGGAAGTGTGTTTTGTGATAGGCGGGAGTTATGGATTAGATGAAAGAGTTAAAAGTTTGGGCAAAAAAATAAGTTTCGGCAAAATTACTTTGCCACATCAACTAATTAGAGTTGTGCTTGCAGAGCAAGTTTATCGTGCATTTACTATTATAAATAATATTGAGTATCATAAATAAAAAAACTAGGGAAGTCCCTAGTTTTTTTATAATATAAAAGATAACATTAACATAGCAATTCCGTAACAAACAGCAAAGTTAACTCCCATAAATCCAAGCCAAATTAATAATTTAAGCCAAATTGATTTAACACGTTTCATAAATATCAAACAAAACATTGCAAAAACAGCACTAACAAGCCCTCCGATTGCTCCGCCAACTACGGGAACAATAGCACATAATGCTGGTACATTGCCCCAAATCAAAATTAGAATAAAAATTGATAAGGCACATGCTATTTCGTACCATTTTGATTTTTCAATTAATTCGATTTTTTCATTGTTAATTTTAATAGAACTTCCTAGCCAGAAGTTGCCTTCAACAGTTACAGGTATTTGTGTTCCATTATTGTCATAAATAAAACCAGTTTTGCTTGTTTTAGTTAATTCTTTTCCATTGATTGTAATAGTCTTTTTCCCTGTCCAGTCGCTTTCGTTATAGACTATTTTGCCATAAACATTATGTTGTTTAACTACCTTCATGTATTTCCCCTTTTATAAAGCATAATTCATTATATCATAATATTTTATATTTGTAAAGAAAATACGATTATATTGGGAGATTTTGTAAAAAGAAGGAATGTAATTTTGTAATTAGAAAAAATTTATTTATTGATTTTTGTTTATAACACCGCAAGCAATTTTATTGCCAGAATTTCCCGCTGGTTGAGTATTAAAATCATCTGGATTATTATGTATGATGATAGATTTTCCTATAATTTCTCTTGCATTAAATCTAGTAGTTAATACAGCACTCAATGCATAACCATTATTAGATAATAATGGCGGTAAATCCCCTGAATGTTGAGGGTGGGGAAGATTGTTTGGATTGTAATGCATTCCTGTATTAGCAAAGTTATTTTGGCAATCGCCGTTTTCGTGAATGTGCATTGCAAAAAAATTTGTTTTTGTTTGCGGTAATCCATTTATTTCTGTTAAAACAACAATCCCATACGGTGATTGATAAAATTTTGCCC
>JAGART010000064.1 GCA_017622115.1 Clostridia bacterium | reverse complement strand
TCTGTGCCATTTTTTCCCATACCTATGCCAATGTCGGCAGCCTTGATACTAGGAGCATCGTTCACACCATCGCCCGTCATTGCTACAACTGCGCCAGTTTTTTTCCATTCTGTAACAATGCGCACCTTGTTTTGCGGGCTAACACGCGCATAAACGGTCGTGTTTGGAAGGATTTTCCTAAATTCTTCATCGCTTAATTCATCTAGTTCTGCGCCCGTAAGCACGTTGTCGCCCTTGTTAAAAATGCCGACTTCTTCTGCAATAACTTGCGCAGTTACTGGGTGGTCGCCCGTAATCATAATTGGTTTTATTCCTGCTGATTTGCACGTTGCAACTGCTTGTGCTGTTGTTTCGCGTGGTGGGTCGCGCATAGCACTCAACCCTAGAAAAATAAGTTTGTTTTCGTCATCAAAAGAAAAGTGTTGTGTTTTGTGTTCGCGATACGCAAACGCAAGCGTGCGCAAGCCTTTTTCATTCATTTTGTCCAGTTCAAGATTGATTTTTTCGCGTTCGAGTTTGGTTAAAGTGCGAATTTCGCCATTTTCTTCTATATATGAACATCTATCTAACACAATGTCAGGCGCGCCTTTTGTAAATCCATAAATTTTGCCGTCAAATTCGTTAAAACTTGTCATCATCTTTCGCACATTATCAAATGGAAGTTCAAAAATTCGCTTATATGTAGCCGTGGCTTTTTCATAACTGCGCCCCATAGCCAACGCGCCCGAAACTAACACTGTTTCAGTAGGGTCGCCGTCAACTTTTGTACCCTGCACAATGCAGTCGTTCGCAAGTAGCATACAATCAATGATTTTTTCGTTTGCAATCGAGCCAAAATGAGTTTTTTCGTAATATTTTCCGTTAGTATAAATGCCAGTTAATGTCATTTTGTTTTGCGTAAGTGTGCCTGTTTTGTCCGAACAAATAATTTGACAAGAACCCAAAGTTTCAACTGCGTGCATTTTGCGAATTATTGCACGTTGCTTGCTCATTCGTGATACGCCTGTCGCCATAATTACAGTTATAACTGCGGGTAAACTTTCAGGTATTGCTGCAACTGCAATCGCAATTGCAATCATCAATGCTCCAACAACTCCGCTGTCATTCTTAATTACTACATTGATGATAAAGACAATTACTGCAATTATAAGAATACCAATAGTTATCCATTTGCCCAATTTGTTGAGTTTTTGCTGAATAGGTGTCGTTTCTTCAACTTGCGAGTCAATCATTCCTGCAATTTTTCCAATCTCGGTGTCCATTCCTGTTGCAACAACAACCGCACGCCCGCGTCCATAAGTTACAACGCAACTAGAATGAAGCATATTTTTTCGGTCGCCAAGCACTGTGCCAGCAGATAGCGCAATATCTGCGCTTTTTTCAACGTCAATTGACTCACCAGTAAGCGAACTTTCGTCTGTTTTAAGGCTGTTTGACTCAATGATATAACAGTCCGCACATACCACGTCGCCCGCTTCAAGATAGAGTACATCGCCAACAACAATTTCACTTGTTAGAACTTCAACTAATTTGCCATCGCGATATACCCGCGCTTTGGGCTGGCTCATTGATTTTAATTG
>JAGART010000063.1 GCA_017622115.1 Clostridia bacterium | reverse complement strand
CATAGTCGTTTTCGTTTGTTATATGTTTATCAATTTTTGTTTTAAAATCATATTATCTTTTTTGTGTAATCGATTGTGTTTTAAACATTAATTTAAATTTATTATTATAATAGTCGTTTAGTATTCCACTTGAAATTATAGCATTATCTTTAAAAAGCATTAAAGTTTTAGAATTTTTAGAATATTCATCAATATTTTTTTGTATTTTATCTTTAAGAGATACATAAAATTCTGCATTTAACGTATCTTTGTGTTTTACTAGATATTGAGTTTGTGAATAAATAAAATGATTATGATATCTAGATATAAATTCAAAATGATTTAAAATTTTATCAAAAATCTCGTTTATAGTACGATATTCTTTTGAATAATATGTTTCGTGATAAATTTTTTCTTTGGAAATGAGTTCTATAAGATTTAAATTTTTTATTTGTTGTTCTTGTGAGTTCCCAAAAGCATTTATTGTTAGCATAGCGATTGCAGTTTCAATAGTAATATTATCTTGATTTAAATCTAAAATTGATAGTTGTTTGTTCATAATTATCTCCGAGATGGGATTTTAACACAATAATCTAACTTTGTCAATTTTATAATACAATGTTTTATAAGTACAAAAAGAGAAAGATTTTTTAATAAATTAACTAAATTAAAAAGAGGGGAAATATAAAATTTCTACCTCTTATTAAATTGCATAATTATTTTATAAATAATGGCTTTTGATAAATATCACTTGTACTAAATGCTTTTTGTTGTTCTTTTGTGATATCTAAAAGTAAAGAATATAAATTATTCGCTTTATCTTCTGCAAACATTAAAATTTTAGCATAAGGGTCTTTTAGTGCTTCCAACGCATCTTGTTTGCGAGTAATCAAAGGAGTGTTGCATTCATTTAAACTTGCCAATAAATTATTGTTTTGTTTAATTGCCAAAACTTTGATAAAAGGTAGCTTATCAATTTCGTAAATATGCTTTACATATTCTTCTCGAATTGATAGTAAACAAGCAGTAATTATGCGTTGAATTCTCGCTTGCGTAAATCGGCGAGAAACACAACTTTCGATAAATGGCTTTAATTCTATTTGTTCTCTTGCACTTGTTATAAGTTTGTTTTCAATTCCCTCACAAACATCAAAGTTAAGTTTTAGTTCGTTTGGACTTGCTGTTCTAAATCTATATAGTATTACATTTTCCCAGGTTTGTAAGTCTGGAATTCCCAAAGTTTGCAAAGATTTAGAAAAAATTTTAAATGCTTCTGTTGGAATATATTTACGTATATTCCAAATGCGTTTACTGTTATATACGGATTCTCTTATTGCTGTTGCATTAGTTAAGTTGTATTCAATCTCCAAATCATCTGCATCTTGATAAGCGCTAATTCTTTGTACAGTAATAGGGGTTATGTCTGTTCTGCCAGATTTTAGCAAAACTCTCAAATACTCAATGCCCAATATGTTGTTTGGTGATTCCAAAAGTTGAGCAACCATTTCGGGATTAGTAAATTTTACAAAACCTTCATCAATACATTCTTGTAGTGCGTGAGTTTTTGCTCTGCCTAATGAAT
>JAGART010000062.1 GCA_017622115.1 Clostridia bacterium | reverse complement strand
GCCAAAGCGGTCAAAAAACACAAGAACATACAGTTATATTAGAATTAAAAACTATTGCAGATATTGGGTTGGTCGGTTTTCCTAATGTGGGCAAGTCAACACTTTTAGGTGCAATTACAGACGCTAAACCTAAAATTGCAAATTATCACTTTACAACACTTTCACCAAATTTAGGTGTGTTAAGACAATTTGATAAAACTTGTGTTTTGGCAGATATCCCGGGGCTAATTGAGGGAGCAAGTCAAGGTGTAGGTTTAGGACATCAATTTTTACGCCATATTGAACGTACTCGTTTAATTGTTCATGTGATAGATATTAGTGGATTTGAATCACGCAATCCGCAAGATGATTTTATTTCAATTAATAAAGAGTTGGCGGAATTTAGCGAAGTACTTGTTAGTTTGCCTCAAATTATTGTTTTAAATAAAGTTGATTTACTCCCAGAAGGTTCTACTGCTGTTGAAGACTTTAAAAAGTTTTTAAGTACACAAAAAGGTTTTGAAAATTCACAAATTTTTGCAATTTGTGCAAGTCAACGCAAAGGTGTAGAAAATTTGGTTGATGCAATTTTTGCTAAACTTGAAACTTTGCCAAAACCTGAACCTATGCAAATAGAAGAATTTGATTTTGATGTACGTGATACTCAATCAATAGAAGTGGAATGCCTTGATGAGGGCTTGTTTGCTGTGAGTGGGGGTAGAATGGTAGAACTTGCTCGTAAAGTAAATATAGATGAGCCAGATAGTTTTGCTTATTTCCATCGCAGATTGCGTGATGATGGAGTAATCCAAAAATTACGTAAATTAGGACTTAAAGATGGCGATACTGTGTTGGTTGGCGATATAGAATTTGAATATACAGAATAAGGAGAAAAATTTATGATAACACCAAAAGAACGTGCCGAATTAAGAGGCAAAGCACAAAAACTTGAAGCAATCGTACAAGTGGGCAAAGATGGTGTAACTCCAGCAGTGGTAAATACTGTGGACCAAGCACTTTTTGCTCGTGAATTAATTAAAATTACAGTATTGGAAAGTTGCGAAAACTCTACAAAAGAAGTAGCAGAAATATTGAGCGGAAGATGTCGTGCTGATGTTGTGCAAGTAATCGGTCGCAAAATAGTTTTGTACAAAAAGAATACAACAAAAAGAAAAAAGAAAGAGATTTAAGGTCTATAACTTTTGAAACTAGTGAAAAAGTTACTATATAAAAATAGTATCTTTTTTAAATTAATTATTGACTTTTGTTTTTGCATTTTTTACAAATGCCAAAACTTTTTTGGCATTCTTTTTTCCGTCTTTTTTACAACCACTATTAACATCAACCCCATAAGGATTTGCTTGATTAATTGCTGTTTTAACATTATCAGGATTAAGTCCGCCAGCCAAAAAAGTTGGTTTGTTTAGATTTTTAATTATTTCTCTACTTTTATTCCAATCATGAGTAAGACCAGTTCCACCGACTTGGTCCGTTTTAAGATTGAAACTATCCAATAAATAAAAGTCTGCGTATTTTATATTTTTTATGTTTGTTGCTATCTGTCCATCAATTGAAATATGAATAAGTCTAACAAGTTTAACTTGAGGTAATGCTTTAACAATTTTTTCAACTTCATCTTCACTAATATTTGAATGTAATTGAATTATGTTATTTCCTATATATTGTGTTAATTGTATTATTTCATCAGCATTTAATAAATGAGTCACCAAAGACACGTCACATCTTCCGTTAACATAATCACATATTTGTTTTGCTGTTTCTTTGTCAACAAAATCAGTGCTGGAATGTTTCTGTCCAACAAGAATACCTATTACATCTGCATTTGCATTTAAACACATTTGTGCTTCTTCAATAGATTTATTTGCACATATTTTTACAATCATAATTTTTTCCTCTATAACATTATAACATAAATATTTTTTATTGTCATCTCCTTAATTATCTCTTTTTTGTTTTTATAAGTGGGGCAATTTTTACTATCAAGGCAGTTAGACACAAAATGCTTCCTAGTACTAGATAGTAGATTTTATAAGGTACCATAAAACTCGTGCCTAAAATTATAAGTCCAAAGAAAAGATAGTGTCTTGCTCGTTGTGGGGAAATAGCATATTTGAGTAACCCTAAATAGTTTATTTTAGGTTTGGATATATCAAGAGTTTGTGTAAAGTTTAAGTCTTTAATTTCGTTGTATAATTCGTATTGATTATGGGTTGATATTTTAAAGTTGTTGAGTTGTTTGATGAGAGAAAGGGAATCATCACTAAAATCTGGGGCATAAATTTTTATTTCGTTAATTTTTAGTTGTCTTGCTACTTTTAAAATAGGGAAAAGGTCATTTAACTCAAACTTTGATTTGTTAAAATTTGGAGAAATAATAGTACTATGCAAAGTACTATGCAATTCGTTTTGTGCAGAGTTTGGTTTTAAAATAAAGAAATTTGAATTCTTTGTTACGATATAGTCTTTATTAAAAATGAGTTCAAAAAAATCTAGTATCTCTTGTGTTGTTGCTCCTAAAAGATTGAGATTTAACTTTTCTGCACCTGCTTTTGTGGCTTTATTTATATTGAGTTTTGTTTCTCTATTGTGGCAGATTAAATTAAAGATTGCCATAAACATTAACCCTACACAAATGCCTGCAACTAGACTTAAAGTTGTGTTTTTAGTGTAAAAACGTAACCAAGAAAATGTTAAAACAGTTATAACAACAACTAATACAATGCTGTCTATTATTTTTGCAAAATTACTACGCATTTAGATTTCTCCTTTTATCTACATAAATATTGACAATTTAAGCCGAAGTTATGCTGTAAATTATTGACTTTTTTTGTGCTAGATTATATAATTTATGTTGAAAATTTTTAAGGAGTTAAGTATGAAAAATAAACAATTTCAAAAAGATTATTCTATGGCTGTAAAAGCGTGTGAAGTTTTAGATGACAACAAAGCAGAAGATGTTTCTTTAATTGATGTGTCTTATATGTCTAATCTTGCAGACTATTTTATTATCGCTACTGCAAATAGTACAGTACATAACAAAGCGTTAGTTGATAAAATTGAGCAAGCAATCGAAGAAATGGGACAAAAGGTTATCCGCAGAGATGGATTATCAGAAGGTCGCTGGACTGTGCTAGATTACGGCAATTTAATTATTCACGTTTTTACACAAGAATTACGTGAGTTTTATCATTTAGAAAAAATCTGGAATGATGGCAAAAACGTTTTGAATATGCAAGGTGTGACAAAATTAAAAGAACAATCTATAAAAGACAATCAAGAAGATGTTCAAAAGGATAATTAATTATGGAATTTATTTCGCAAAATTTACAAGACACTATCACGTTTGCAAATGAGTTTGCTAAAAGTCTAAAAGACGGAGATGTAGTTGCGCTGGTGGGGGATTTGGGAGCAGGAAAAACAACTTTTGTAAAGGCTGTGTGTAGTGCTTTGGGCGTAAAAGAAGATGTTACAAGTCCTACGTTTACT
>JAGART010000061.1 GCA_017622115.1 Clostridia bacterium | reverse complement strand
AGCCTTTACAAGTTCATTACCTTTTGCATCTTCTGTACCTACATTCAACAACGCAACACGAGGTTGACTAATACCTTCAACAACTCTCATATATTCACTACCCATAAGTGCAAAATGGCATAGGTTTATAGGTTTACAATCCATATTTGCCCCACAATCCATAAGCAAAACTTTACCGCCTTTAATTGTAGGCAAACAAGGACAAAGCCCCGGTCTTGATACGCCTTTGATTCTACCTATTTTAAGCACAGCACCACTTAATACAGCACCCGTACTACCAGCAGAAATAAGTCCAGCATAACCACCTGCTTTGAGTTTATCTAAACCAACAACAATAGTACTATCACGTTTTGCACGCAATGCTTCGACTGGTGATTCATCACAAGATATAACACTATCTGCGTTTATTATTCTTAAACGATTTTTATCAAAATCAAGATTTTGCATAGCAGACTCTAATTCTGCTTGTTTACCGATTAACTCTATTTCCATATTTTTATATTTATTTAAAGCAATTAAACTAGCCTCTAAAATAACATCTAATCCTTTATCTGCACCATAAGAATCGATTAAAATTTTCATAAAAAAACCTCTTTTCTAAAAGTATAAATCTCATATAATTTTATCATAATTACGCTTATAAAACAAACAAATTAACACAAAAAATAAAATTCATTACCATAAAATATGCTTAAAATAGGTGTTAATTACCTAAAAACTGTTAAATTAGCTTTTTCATAGCATAAAAAAACAGCCTAGTTAGGCTGCATTGTTTTCTTTGTCTTTTCCTTTCTCTAAAACAAGTACTTGTTTACCATCGTAGTAACCACAGTGTTTGCATACACGGTGAGCCAACTTTGGCTCGTGACAACGAGGGCACTCTGCGATTGCAGGTGATGTTATCTTCCAGTTTGCTGCACGTGAGTGCTTTCTTGCCTTAGAGGTCTTAGATTTAGGAACTGCCATTTATTATAGACCTCCGTATAAAATATGTAAATTTAATATACGCTAGATATTATATCTTATTTTTTGCTCCTTGTCAACAATAAATATAAATTTTTTAGATTTTGTAAACAAATATTTGGCTATTATAAAATAATATGCTATAATACATTTTATAAATTTGATTTTATTTTTTTAGAGGTTAATATGAAAATTTGTGCTATTATCTGTGAATATAATCCTTTCCACAATGGACACAAGTTTCACATACAAGAAAGTTTGAAACAAAGTGGTTGTGATGCTGTATTATGTATTATGGGAGGAAACTTTTCGCAACGAGGCGAACCTACACTTGTAGAAAAATATACACGTGCAGAAATGGCTATTGCAGGTGGAGCAAGTGCTGTTGTACAAATACCTACTTATTTTTGTACTGGTACAGCAGAAATATTTGCACAAGCGGCTATCAAAATTGCTACAAGTTTTAAAAATGTAACACACATTTCTTTTGGTAGTGAGTGCGGTGATATTCGTAGTTTAACAGAACTAGCAAAATTTTTAAATAAAGAACCAGAATTTTACAAATCTCGTATAAAACGCAACTTGAATGATGGT
>JAGART010000060.1 GCA_017622115.1 Clostridia bacterium | reverse complement strand
ATATGTTAAAAATAAATAGCAAGTTATCCCCAACTTTCAGCAAAGTGCTGGGGGGGGGGGCGCTTAATCGCTTAATTTTTTATGTGTTTTTACACGTAAAAAATCCTCAAAAAATGACTAGATTTTGTACCTTAAAAGGAGGTGCAAAATGCTAGCAAAAAGTAAGATTATAAGTATAATTTTAACAATAATATTTTGTGTAAGTGCTATTACTTGTGGCATAGTTTTTGGTGTATCAAAAAGCAAGCCTCAAACGGGTGCGGTTAGAGGTACAGAAACGAGTTTAGAGGGCTACATAGGCAATCTATTAACAAGTAGTGGTAAAGTAAATAAAACCACATACAACTCACTTATTAGCAAAGTAGGTGCAATAGGTTCAGTATCAAGTACACAAAATTCAGCAAGCATCAACAGCGGAACACCAGTAGTATTCCAAATGGGAACAGCAGGTGGAAACCCAGTGTACTGGCAAGTAACATATCGTACAAAAGACTACATAACAGTAATGATGACCAGACCATATACAAAAGAGCATTTTAACTATGATGGTGCTACACATGCAAGTGGTGTATTTGCAGGTGCAACAAAGACAGACTATGACCTATTAGGAAATTACTCACGTTCAACATTAAGACAAGCAACTCAACAAATCTATACAGATATGAATAGAGCAAATAGTGTATTATCACAAATAGTAGTATCGCCTAGTGCAATGGCAAGTGCTACTAGCACAAACTGGCAATACAGCAGTACACAACAACCAGATTCACAATTTGGTATATATTATTCACACCACAACGCACTATATAGTTATAGTGGAAGTTATTATAGTAGTTGGACATGGGACAAGACAGTATATAGTGATATGTTTTGGATACCTTCGTATTATGAAGTGTATAATTCATCGACATCAAGTAAAAGTTTCAACGGAGGGCTATGGGGCTTATCTAGCCAATCATATGTTGGATTTGAGACAGTGTCCTTTTTACACAGCGGAGTAACAGCATCATATTGCTGGCTGCGCTCCGGCAACTCCATCAGTGACAGCGGTGTGGTGATAGTGTCTTACTCGGGCTCCTCTAGCTCCAGCGGTGGTGGGCCCAGTACCCATGGCGTCCGTCCTGCCGCTCATCTCTCCTTATCTAGTATAGCCAGTTTTGCAAGTAAAACGGTTACATTTAACTTAAATGGTGGTAGCGAATGTGTAAGTATGGAAATAGAAAATGGCGATACTTACGTCACACTCCCAACTCCAACAAAAACTGGCTACACTTTTGCTGGTTGGTACAAATCAAGTGATTTGTCTGGAAATGCTGTATCAACAAGTGATATAGTTACAGAAGACCACACCCTTTACGCAAAATGGACACCAAACACCTATTATATTGAATATAATGGCAACAATGCAACTAGCGGAAATATGAGTGTATCAACTCACACATACGATACTGCAAAAGCCCTAACCACTAATACATATACACGGACTGGTTATTCATTTTTAGGTTGGAGTACAAGTAGTACAGCCACCACAGCCACATACACAAACGGACAAAGTGTAACTAATTTAACTTCAACAAATGGTGGATTGATTGT
>JAGART010000059.1 GCA_017622115.1 Clostridia bacterium | reverse complement strand
GTGTAACTATTGCTGTAACGGAAAATGTTGGGTATCGTTTTAAATACTGGCAAGATAGTACAGGACAGCAAGTTTCTACTGACAAATCATTTACAATAACCGCCTCTCAATCTCAAACATATACTGCTTATTTTGATGAAGTTAAAGCAAACTTTGTTACTTCAAATTTTGGGTCAGAAATCAATACTCAAAGCGTTTCTGTAACTGATACAATTACTGCCTATGCTGTTACTTTTGTAGAGCAAAAATACGTTACTTCAATTCAAATAGGTAATGGCGAAGTATTCCAAATTAAAAATCAATTAGGCTCTGTTTCAGATGGTACTACAAGTACTGCAATTAGATATACTGTAAACGAAACAGGTAGTGAAATTTTGTTGGAAATTATAGGTATTAAAACAAGTTTAGATATTAATTTAGGTTTTTCTAGTACTCCTCAAAATTATAAATAAAATACTAAAAAAATCGACAAAAAAATAATTGAAAAATAACAAAAAAAATATAGACTTCTTTAAAATTTTGTGTTATAATTAATGCAATATTTTAGAGAGGTTTTTTATTTATGAGTATTCAAAATGAAGTTACTTCTGCCGTGATTGCAACTGCTATTATCGCTGGACAAACACCTGTACGTGCAGAGCCAAATGGCTGTCTTGTGCTAGGCTTTCAAAAAAATGCACAAGATGTTTCTAATGTTCGCCCCGGCGAAAATATTATGGGTTTTAGCCTTATAGATATTTCAAAAGGTTTTGCAAGTAATATGGCTGTTTCTCAAAATATAACAAAAATTTTAACTTCGGGAAATCTTTTTGGTAAAGATGGCACTCTTAATCCTGCTTTAATTCAAGAAACTTTAAGCAACACTAATGATGCAAATGCGTTGGCAGAATTGCAAGAGGCAAATGCCTTTTTTGTGCAAGTAGATAAAACTCCGCAAAGTGTGCAAGGGGTTAATAAATTTTTGGCTAAATCTTTGTCTAAAAATGCCGAATGGGCAAAACGTTTTAACCAACGTGCAAATAGATTAGCAGAAATCGCAAAAGTTAATAATTCTGCTATTTTAAATGGTGCTGTGCAAGAGGTTTCAAATCTTAAAGATTTAATCCGCAAGACTAATAATAACTACACAATAGACCAATATAAAGAAGGTTCTCAAATGAGCCAATAATCATCTTTTTTAGATGATTTTTTTATTTATTTTTGTCTAATTTTAGATAAGTTTAAAATGTGTTCAGTTTTGCTTGTGCATTTTGCTAATTTTGGTGTATAATTCCTTTATTAAAAGGAGTAACTTATGGAAACTAATCTTTGGGAAAAGTATTCAGGCGATAAGCGTAAGCCTGTGGAAGATTTTTGCGCTAATTATAAGGAATTTTTGAGTAATTGTAAAACAGAACGTGAATGTATTCGCTTTGCTGTGCAAAAAGCAGATGCGAATGGTTTTGTGTCTTTGTCTAAACTTATGGAAACAAATACTCCTCTAAAAGCTGGGGACAAAGTTTATGGTATTAATATGGACAAGTCTATGGTTCTTATGATTATAGGTAAAGAGCCGATTGAAAATGGTATAAATATTGTTGGGGCTCATATCGATTCGCCTCGTTTAGATTTAAAGGCTAACCCATTTTATGAGAGCCAAGGCTTTTGTATGCTAGATACTCATTATTATGGTGGAATTAAAAAGTATCAATGGACAGCACAGCCTCTTGCTTTACACGGTACGATTGTCCGTAAAGATGGTTCAAAAGAGAATTTCGTGTATGGCGAGGGTGATGAGCCAGTTGTTGGCTTTACAGACTTGCTTCCTCATTTGGAAAGAGATGATAAAAAAGATATAAAAGGCGAAGACTTAAACTTAATCGCTGGAAATATCGCCCAAACAGATGCTAAAAAAGATAAATTTAAAGCATTTATTTTGGAAATTTTAAAAGCAAAAAATATTACAGAAGATGATTTCTTCTCTGCTGAAATAGAAGTTGTGCCAGCAGGTAAAGCACGTGATTTTGGACTTGATGCAAGTATGATTATGGGCTATGGACACGATGATAGAGTTTGTGCTTATACTGGATTAGAGGCACTTTTGCAAACAGAAAATCCGCAAAAAAGTGCTATGTGCATTTTGGTAGATAAAGAGGAAATAGGTTCTGTCGGTGCAACTGGTATGCATAGTAAGTATTTTGAAAATTGTCTTGCCGAAATTATGAATTTAGCAGGTCAATATAGCGAATTAGCACTTCGCCGTGCTTTAAATCGTTCTAAAATGCTTTCTAGTGATGTTACCGCCGCTTTTGACCCTAACTTCCCAGCGCCATTTAACGCAACAACTGATGCTCACTTTGCAAAAGGAATTTCGTTTAATAAATTTACAGGTAGTCACGGAAAATCTGGTGCAAATGATGCAAATCCAGAGTTTATTGCACAACTCCGCAATATTATGGATAACGCAGATGTGGCATTTCAAGCAACCGAAATGGGCAGAGTGGACCAAGGTGGTGGCGGTACAATCGCATATATTATGGCTAAATATGGTATGGACGTAATTGATGCTGGTGTGCCAGTGCTAAATATGCACGCTCCGTGGGAAATTGTTAGTAAAGTAGATGTGTATGAAGCATTTAGAGCATATAAAGAGTTTTTCTTGTTGAAAAATTAAATATGTAAAACATAGAAAAGTCCTAGTTTAAATGGGGCTTTTTTGTTTTTTATTTAAATTTTACGAGAATATTTCGACTTTTCGACAAATTTTGCAAAAGTACTAAAAATTGTTTGCTCTTAACACATAATATTTGCTATAATTAATTAAAATAAATACAAAAAGGGGGTAAAAAATGTTAAAAAATAATATAAAGTTATCCACCGAATTCGCCCACCCGCTGGGGGGGGGGGGCGCTTTTTAGCCTAATAAATCTTGGTTTTTGCTTTGATAAATGGCACAATACAGCGTTGTTCGACTTATTGTCAAACACTTATGTACGCCCAGTACATGGCGTGTCTGCCAAAAATCTTACGCCTTATCTTGTGCGATTTTTCTTTGCAAAAAATCTATATAAACAACAAAACGAAAATCTTTCGCAAGTACTAAATAATAAGTACATAAAAGCCCTAAAAAAATCACAAAACAATTACAAATTAAATACTCAATTAATCACTTAAAAATATACGTAAATTGAGTGTAATAATACGAGTTAAGTTCGTATAAAAAAAAGAAGCGAGATTGCCACAAAGCATAAATGCTTTTCGCAATGACAGAGTAAATTTAGTATTAAATAAATCAGACTAATAAATAAAATATTGTCATTATGAGACTTGCTTGCAAGTCGTGATAATCTCGCAACTAAAAAAACAAAAAATAGGAGCAAAAAATGCTTACAAAAAACAAAATAATAAGTTTAATTATTATATCAATATGTGCAGTACTTGCGGTAACATTTGGTTGTGTGTTTGGTCTTAATAGTGGAAATTCTAAAACAGACTTAAATACAAGTGTTGAGGCTTCTACATACACAAGTGGAAACTTTAAATATACATATACAGCAGGTTCTGGTACTTGTACGATTGAGTCAAATTATAAAAATAGTTCAACATTATCTGGTGAAATAACTATTCCAAGTAGTGTAACGATTTCAGGTGCTACATATACCGTAATAGGTATTACTGCTGCTTCATCTTATAGTTCTGGTGCGTTTTATAGTTGTGATGATATGACGAGTGTGATTATTCCTGATACAGTAAAAACCATAGGGGCATATGCTTTTTATTATTGCAATCGTCTAGACAGTGTAGATTTAGGCAATGGCGTAACAACTATAGAAGCCTATGCTTTTTGTCAAGAGAGTTTTAAGGAAATAATTATTCCAGATAGTGTGACCTCTATCGGTGCACGTGCTTTTGATAGTTGTAGTTTAAATAGTATAACTTTGGGTAGTGGTATAACTACTATTGGCAGTAGTGCTTTTTCTGGTTGTTATAGTTTGAGTAAAGTAACAGTAAGTGATTTAAATTCTTGGTATAATATAACATTTCCTACTTATGATTCTAATCCAATGTGTATGGATGCAGATTTATATGTGGGGACAGAAAGAGTAACTAATTTAATAGTACCAGATACTATTACACAAATTAAAGATTATGCCTTTTATGGGTGTACTAGTATTATAAATTTAATTTTACACAATAATTTGACAGAAATTGGGGTTCGGTCTTTTGGAAGTTGTAGTGCCTTGACAAAGGTTACTTTTCCAAAAAGTTTAACTACTTTGGGTGAGGAGTCTTTTTATAACTGTGATGCGTTAAGTAGAATATTCTTTATGCAAGAATCAAAACCTACTTTGGGTGCATCATCTTTTGGAGCTGGTAATGAATCAAGAAAATGTGGTTTTGTGAGCCAAAGCGTATTAGATAGTGTAAAATCTAGTTATGGTACAAGTAATTATTTTACAGTTGTAGATTTTTATTTATGTGATGCAGTAAATTTTGAATCAAATGGTGGTAGTGATTGTGCTCCTGTTGGCTTTTTATCTAATGATAGTTCAACCTATGGAATATTACCAACACCAACACGTGCAAATTATGTCTTTGAAGGTTGGTATAAAAATAGTAATTTAACTGGTGTTTCAGCAACAGCTGGTGATACTATTTCAAGTTCTCATATCCTATATGCAAAATGGATTTTTAATGGTTTAAATTTTATTGTTACTGGTACTAGTACAAGTTTAGATAATGAAAATGTTGAATATGGTGGTTTAAATATTTATGGCTTATTAACTCCGCAAACTGGGCATTACATTAGCCAAATTTCGTTTGATAACAGCACATTTTATCCTATTGAATATTACGAAGCAAGTATTTATGATTTGCCATTTGCTTTGAATGTTAAATATTATGTAAGCACAGCAACAAACATTATGCAGTTAGATATTAAAGGCGTTTTGCAATCTTATATTGAAGAAAATGGTGCAATAAATGTTTATTTAGTTACTGCTACAACTCCTTATGCGGAATTAAAAACAAGCGGAGGGGCAAGTATAAGTGGTGTTGCGTTGCAAGTGCAAAATATTAGCGAAACAAGCACGTTGGCGTGTGTGGGTGAGGCAAGAATAAATGGTTATAGTACATTAGAGGGATTAACAACTGTACACGTAAGTGCTGTGGCTAGTAGCGGATATCAGTTCGTGGGCTGGACAACAAATGAAGAAGATGATTTATCTGCATACAATAATATGAGTGTAGATATTCCGTATAGTTTAGTTGAAGGCAAAATCCTAATTGCTCAATTTGAAAGCACAAATGCAAGTATAAACGACCAAGTAGATAATTAAGAAGCGAGATTGCCACAGATTGCAAGCAATCTTCGCAATGACAAAATATCTAAAAAATAATATTTAAAGTAGATTGTCATTATGAGGAGCGGAGCGACGTGATAATCTCGCCTTATTAATCAAAAGTCCTAGTTTAAATGGGGCTTTTTTTAATATTAAAAAAATAGCGAAAAAATTCACAAAAAATAAATTTTAAACATATTATTTAATTTAAGTTTAATTTGTTTAATTTAATTAGTTTGTCTTAAAATATTGACATTCTTTTTTAATTGACATAAAATTAAATAGCAAAAGAATAAATTATAATTAATCTTTTGAAAATGCTTGCTCGCAAGTGTTTTTTATTTGCTAAAATTTAAGGAGAAAAAATGAACATTTTTAAAAATCTATCCGTGTGGGACTGGGTGATGATTGTTATTGTTGCTGGGCTTGTTGTGTTGCAGGTTTGGCTAGATTTGACAATGCCAGAATATTTAAACATTGTTATTACAAATGCTACTTCACCTAATCCTGAAATGGGGCTTATTTGGGAAAATGGTGCATATATGTTGTTGTGTGCTATTGGAAGTATGGTTGCTGCAATTTTTGCGGGATTTTTCTCGGCAAAAGTTGCGGCTGGATTTAGCAAACGTATGAGAAGTGGGGTATTTGATAAAGTACAAAGTTTTTCTACGCAAGAAATCCACAAATTTAGTACAGCAAGTTTGATTACTCGCTCTACAAATGACATTACACAAGTGCAAATGACTGTTGCTATGGGTATGCAAGTATTATTAAAAGCACCCGTACTTGCGATTTGGTGTATTTGCAAAATGGTTGGCGAAAGTTGGCAATGGACAACTGCAACTGCCATAGTGGTTGGAATTATTTTAGTTACTGTTATTATTGCTTTGATTGTGGCTTTGCCAAAGTTTAGAAGAATTCAAAAGCAAACTGATGATGTTAATGATGTTACTAGGGAAAGTTTAAGAGGTATTCGTGTAGTACGTGCGTACAATGCGGAAAAATATCAGGAAGAAAAATTTGAAAAAGTAAACGAAAATCTTACAAAAACAAACCTTTTTGTTAATCGTGTAATGCAATTTATGAACCCAGTTATGATGTTGTGTATGAGTGGTCTTACTTTGGCTATTTATGTTATTGCGTGTTATTTATTAAATGATGCAACTATTATGGCTCGTGGTGAAGTGTTAGGCAATATGATGGAGTTTAGCTCGTATGCTATGTTTGTGGTTATGTCTTTTATGCTCTTAATCATTGTATTTATTATGCTTCCTCGTGCAATTACAGCAGGCAAAAGAATTAACGAAGTTTTATCTACTCCGCAAACTATTTTTGATGGTTCTATTAGCAAAAGCACAAGTGATAAAACGGGTACAATCGAATTTAAAAATGTTTCGTTTGCTTATCCAAATGCGGAAGAACCTGTTTTAAAAAATATTAACTTAAAAATTAACAAAGGGGAAACGGTTGCGTTTATTGGCTCAACAGGAAGCGGAAAAAGTACTTTAATTAACTTAATTCCTCGTTTTTATGATGTTACTGATGGGCAAATTTTAATTGATGATGTTGATGTGCGTGATTATACTTTAAATGCTTTGCACGACAAGTTGGGTTATGTTTCGCAAAAAGCCGTTTTGTTTAGTGGTACAGTTAATTCTAATATTGCTTATGGCGAAAAGTCTAATTTTGAGCATAATCAAGAACAAATTCAAAAAGCAGTGCAAGTTGCTCAAAGTAAAGATTTTGTAGAGAAATTGCCACAGCAATATGATTCTGTTATTGAACAAGGCGGGGCAAATTTAAGTGGTGGACAAAAACAACGTATTTCTATTGCTCGTGCTATTGCTAGACAGCCTGAAATTTATATCTTTGATGACACTTTCTCTGCATTAGACTATAAAACTGATGCAAAATTGCGTGCAGAACTCAAAAAACACACAAAAGATGCTACAAATGTGATTGTTGCTCAACGTATTGGTACTATTAAAATGCAGATAAAATTGTTGTGTTGGAAAATGGTGAGATAGTGGGAATGGGTAAACACGAAGAATTGCTAAATTCTTGTGATGTTTACAAAGAAATTGCTTTATCTCAATTAAGTAAGGAGGAACTTGAAAATGAATAGACCTAATAGACGAACTCCTGTACAAAAGCCAGCAAAAGATTTAAAAAGGGCTTTATCTAGTATTATTAAATATTGTCGTCCTAGTTGGACTTGGATTATTATTTCTATAATTTTTGCAGTTGCTGGTGCTGTCTTAAACCTTATAGGTCCGCACTTTATTAGCCAGATTACAGATGCAATAAAAGATGCTATATTCTTGCCAGAAGGTGTTGATTTAAACTTTATTTGGAATATTGCTTATGTTTTAATTTTGTTGTATGTTATCGGGGCTATTTTAAGCCTAGCACAAGGGCTTATAATGACACAAGTTACGCAAAAGACAACTAAACGTATGCGTAAAGATATTTCGCACAAATTAAATCGTTTGCCTCTCAAATATTTGGATTCTCATAGTTACGGTGATGTATTAAGCCGTGTAACTAATGATGTTGATACAATAGGGCAAACATTAAACAACTCTGTATCAACTTTAATCGGTGCAGTTGCCTTGTTTGCTGGCTCAATTATTATGATGTTTGTTACCAACTGGATTATGGCTCTAACTGCAATCGGTGCTACTCTTTTAGGCTTTGTGCTTATGTCTGTGATTATGACCAAATCTCAAAAGTATTTTGCTCGCCAACAACGTAGTCTGGGTAATTTGAACGGACATATAGAAGAAGTCTATACAGGACACGAAATCGTTAAAGTATATAATGGCGAACGTAAAGCAAAAGAAACTTTTGAAAAACACAACAAAGAACTTTATACAAGTGGCTGGAAATCTCAATTTCTTTCTGGAATGATGATGCCTCTTATGCAATTTATAGGTAACTTTGGTTATGTTGCTGTTTGTGTGGTTGGTGCAGTACTTATTTCTAATGGCACAATTTCTTTTGGTGTAGTTACAGCATTTATTATCTATATTCGTTTGTTTACTCAACCGCTTTCGCAAATGGCACAAGCAGTTACATCACTTCAATCTGCAGGTGCAGCAAGTGAACGTGTATTCGAAATATTAAACGAACCAGAAATGCAAGATGAAACACACAAAAATACACAAGCACCAGTAGTGCAAGGAAATGTTCAATTTAATCACGTTAAGTTTGGTTACAATCCAGAAAAACCCGTTATTAAAGACTTTTCGCTAGATGTAAGAGCTGGGCAAAAAGTAGCCATTGTTGGACCAACAGGTGCAGGGAAAACTACACTTGTAAACTTGCTTATGCGTTTTTATGAAGTCGATTCAGGTGATATAAAAATAGATGGCGTTTCTGTCCACGATTTAACACGTGAGCAAGTCCATAATATTTTTGGAATGGTTTTGCAAGATACGTGGCTTTTTGGTGGTACTATTTATGAAAATATAGTGTTTAACAACTCTAATATTACTCGTGAACAAGTTATTGAAGCGTGCAAATCTGTTGGAGTGGACCACTTTATACGTACTTTGCCACAAGGCTATGATACTATCATTGATGAAAATACAACTATTTCCGCAGGACAAAAACAATTACTCACAATCGCCCGTGCTATGGTGCAAAATAACCCTATGCTTATTTTAGATGAGGCAACTAGTAGCGTGGATACTCGTACCGAAATTGTTATTCAACAAGCAATGGATAAACTTATGCAAGGTCGTACTTCGTTTGTAATTGCTCACCGCTTATCTACAATTAAAAATGCTGATATAATTCTTGTTATGCAACACGGAGATATAATCGAACAAGGCACACATAACGAATTAATGCAAAAAGAATCAGGTGTATATAAAGAATTGTATAACAGTCAATTCCTTGAAGATTAAACAAAAAGCTCGTTTTATAAGGGCTTTTTTGTTTTTTTAGAGAAATTTTTGCTATTTTTTTATATTTTAAAAAATATGTCGAAAAATGTTTGCCTATAATACATAATATTTGCTATAATTAACAAAATAAAAGGGGGAAAATCTAAATGTTTAGTAATTATTTATATCTTTATAC
>JAGART010000058.1 GCA_017622115.1 Clostridia bacterium | reverse complement strand
GCCATCAAAAGTATAGCCAGTCCTAGTAGGCGTACCTAATGATTTAGTAGTACCATAATATTGAGAAGCAGTTGAAGTACTTGTGCTACCGCTTAATGTACCACCATTAGGATTAATTGTTAAAGTGTAAGAATTTATAGAAAATTTAGCATATAAACTAGTAGTTGATGATGAATAAGAAGTACTAGAACTTAATCTACTAGAAAAAGCAGTTGAAGAATACCAGCCATCGAAAGAGTAACCAGTTCCCGCTTTGGCATATCTATACAAACTACTACTTGTACTTGATTTACTTGTATTGCTATAACCACAACTACTACTAAAACCTACACTTCCACCCGTTGTACCTCTTGAATAACTAGATGTACTACTCGCTGTATTGTAATAAGCATACACATAAAAAGTTTTTGATGAGGCTGTCCAAGAAGCGGTCAAAGTAATATTTCCGTAAGAACTAGCAGGAATTGTAAGAGTAGTACCAGAAATTGTTGGAGCAGTACCACCATAAGTACCACTACGACTAACTGTCCAGCCATCGAAATCATAACTACTACGTGTAGGGTTAGATACTGTTAAAGTTTGTTTTGAAGTACTATATGTATAAGAAGTTGGTTTATTACTTCCCGCTGTACCACTATTTAAAGTATAACTAATTGTATAAGTTACATTTTCAGTATAAGCAGCACATTTGTAAGAAGTCATACCACTAGGTGTAGGGTAATAGTAAGTTTTTACACCAGCAGACGTTGTCGGTGCAATACCTACCCAGTATGATGACCAAGGATACAAGTTATCCTCACTATCATAACTACCTACAATACTATAAACAGAAGGCAAAGAAGAACTTGTACAACCACCACTAGTTGCAGTAATTGAACTATCACCAGTTATATATAAGTTTCCAGACGAATCTTTTTCACCATATCCAGAATAACTACTTATGTATTTATTGTCATAACTACGAGTATGACCGTGCGAGTTTGCTGTTGCCATATTTCCAAAAACCGCACCTAATTTGCCTGATGTACCAGATAAACTATTAGCAACAGACAAATTAGAAAACGTATTTGAGTTACCTGATTTATATGCTGTGCTTGTAGCACCTGCATAAATATAGCCCACAATACCACCACAGTCATAACCAGATTTTGAGGCTGTTACTTGCAAATTGTATGCCAAACAAGCACCCACAGAAACCCAAAGGTCGCTACCCGTTAAATTTGTAGCATAACCACGCAATTCTCCTACAATTCCACCAACATCATTATCTGATGATGTTACCGAAGTTGATTTTACAACGCATTGATATACTGCGTATGTTTCTTCATTTGCTCCATTAAAATACCCACAAATTCCACCAGCATTACCACTACCACTAACACTTGATGATATACTCTTTTTAGAAATATTTGCACTACCTCCACTTGCAGCAGAACCACCAGCGTGCAATAAATACCTAAAATCGATTACAGATTGTTCGACCTCATCAAGATATAAGTATTTGCCATATTCTTCTTCACTATCTAAAACCGCACAACTTGCTATATTAGAGTTTAATGCTTCACCAGCGACAACACCAGCATCACCGCCACATACTATATCAGGATTGAAAAATCTTATATTACTAATATTCGCATTTTCAATAAATCCAAAAAATCCAAAATCTTCAACATCAGGTTTTACTGCTGACATATACCAAACAGAGTTATTCTTTCCATCAAAATTCCCCATAAACGGAGCGGTGGCTGTACCGATTGCAGTCCAAGACTTACCACCTAAATTAACCCTATTCCCCAAAGTTAAATACATATCTTGATATGTAGTACCAGCATTTACATTAACTGCCAGTTGAGCCAAATCAGTAGCAGTAGCCAAAATATAAGGATTTTCTTTTGTACCAGCACCAGCCCAAGTTTCTGTACCAGCAGTTTGAGCAACTAACCCTTCTGTCCAATCGACTAATTCTATATGGCTAGAAAAAACAACAGCAAATACCAAATACAAAATAAAAGCAATTACCCCTAGAACAAAACCGCCAATAATCCACTTACTGCTGTTACTAGGTGTAGGCATTTGACCGCCCACATTAGCCGAAGCAATTTCTTTTGTATTTGCAGTTGAAACATTTCCCATTATTGCTTCACTAGCACTATTTACCGAGTGATAATCATTTTTCATAATTTTTCACCTATTTTTTCCCTATTTTTTATCTATTTTTATATATTTAAATAATTTTTAATATTTAACTATTTTTTATTTTTTCCCTATTTTTTGTTAAATATAATTATATTATATAAATAAATAAAATAAATAGCAAACAAATTTTACAAAAATGTTAATTTACTAAAAATACTCGTAAAACTAGGTACCTATGCATTGACTTTTAGCATATACTATGCTATAATAAATTTAATTGAATATTGGACAGTGTAGATAACAGTTACTTCTATTTGGGATGGAGAGGTTGTGGGTTCGAGTCCCGCCAACAAAATTATTTGTTGTAGTTCAAGAGGAAGAACGCTAAACGTGCTGTTATCGCCCATTCTTCCAATAGCCAGTTTTATGTTGGATAGTGTAAAAAACAGTTACTTCTATAACCTTTGAAATAATAGAAACTTGCGTAAGCGAGTTTATGTATGCTAATCAATAGCATATTTGTACTGTTTTTGCTGTTTCTTCCAACTACCGTTAAACTATTGGTTAGACCAATAGTTTTTTTATTAGGAGGTATTAAAAATGAGTAAATTTAATTCTACAAACACAATTAAAACAACAAACAAGTCTGGGCACGTTGCGTACAAAATGGAAGATAAGGAAAAGTTGGTTACACAAGTTTTAACTTCTTTTTTGGGCGAGCCCAAATTTTACGGAGATAACTCAAACGAATTAGCAAAAACAGCGGAAGTTGTAGTTAAAAATGAGCCAAAATTTGTAGCAAACCTTGCTAGGTATGCTCGTAAAGAATTGCATTTTAGAAGTGTTTCTCATTTTTTAACTGCCTTAATTGCAAACTGCGTTGAAAGCAAACCTTATATCAAAGAGGTTGTGGCTGATGTGGTAGAAAGACCTGATGATATTACTGAAATTTTGTCTTGTTATTTAAAAGTATTTGGCAAACCTATTCCAAATGGGCTGAAAAAAGCCCTTGCAGAAAGTTTGTGCAAATTTAATGAGTATTTAATTTCAAAATATAATGGTGGCAACAAAGAATTAAAATTTAAAGATGTTTTGAGATTAATACACCCAAAACCAAAAAATGAAGAACAACAGGAACTTTTCAATAAAATTATTAACGATACATTACATACTGCTTTTAGATGGTAAACTGAACTTTCACAACGAGGCAACAAAACAGAAGTTTGGGAAGACTTAATCGAAAATAACAAACTAGGTTATATAGCTATGC
>JAGART010000057.1 GCA_017622115.1 Clostridia bacterium | reverse complement strand
GAAATCCAAACTAAAAAGTACCACAAGGACAACCCAGCCGAAATCTTGTTCACCGAGCAAAAGTTGGGCGAAAAAGGTGAAGTCCTTGCAGATTACAACGAACTTGGCGAGGAAATTAACTCTTACGACTACGTTGCTGGCACTGGCATTGTGTCTAAAATTACAGACAAGCAAGGAAACAAAACCGCTTATGGTTACGACACTAAAAATGGTGCATTGTTGCAACTCACGACCGATATTGATGGCGAGTCTAATACAAATACATATGGCTATGAGTTAGGCTTCTTAACAAAAGTTAGCCACAACGATTTTGATATTTGTTATGATTACGACCACAAAGGTAGAGTTAAAAATATAGCGGTAGCGGGTAACGATTACTTAACATTTGCATATGACGATACAAACAACGCAAACTACACTTATTATCAAAACGGAAACGTTTTTGAAAGTATTTGCGACAAAAACGGAAATGTAACTGAAATAAACTACAAATCCAATGCAACAGCCGAAAAAGAGGCAGTTTTACAAAACGTTTACGATACTTTTGGCAATTTGATTGCAGTAAACGATTTAGTAACTGGTACAACAGCCAACTACACCCTCAATAAATTTGGCAAAACTACACAAATAACCGATACGCAACACAATATGGCAGTTGCTAAAACTTACACATACAATACCGAGCAAAACATTACAAACACAAATTACACAATAGGCGAGATTGCTCAAAACTACGCATACACATATAACGCAACTCCAAACGCACAACAAAACGCAATCACTTTGCCAACAGGTATAACACAAAATATTGAGTACGATAATTTAGGCAGAGTTAAAGAAACAAGCCTCAACGGAAATGCAAACTTGTATCACTATCTCAAAAACGGAGACCACGCAAGTAATTTGGTATCTAGTATTTGGTTTGCAAATAGTGGTGTGATTAACGAAAGTCTTAAATACAAGTATGATGAAAAAGGAAACATAACTGAAATACTTGAAAATGGTGTGTTAATTGTTCGTTATGCTTATGATAGTCTATCTCGTTTAATCCGTGAGGACAATAAAAAACTCAATAAAACTACAACTTGGCAATATGATTGTGGCGGAAATATCTTAAACCGCTTTGAGTATGCTTTTAGTTTAAGTGATAACTTAAACGAAAAAACATACACTCAAATCCCTTATGTTTATGATTTGAATTACAAAGATAAGTTGATGAGTTATAATGGACAAGCCTTTGTATATGATTTAATTGGCAATCCAACAACATATAAAAATCAAACACTCGTTTGGGAAAAGGGCAGACAATTAAAATCTTTTGGCAATCTTGCAAGTTATGAGTACAACGCAAATGGTATTCGTACGAAAAAGATTGTATCAAACACAACCACACAATACTTTTTAGATGGCACTCGAATTCTTGCACAAAAAGATATTATTGCAGTTGATAGTACAACTACAACGGAAACACTAATGCAATTTATGTATGGTTTTGACGGGATAACTGGCTTTATCTTAAACGGCGAAAACTATTACTACAAAAAGAACCTTCAAGGGGACATAATCGGCATATTCGATAATAATCGACAAATTATTGCAAAATACGACTACGATAGTTGGGGAAATTTTAAAATTTCGTACCTTGACAATGGAATATTTGTTGACATAACCGAGGAAAATTCGTATAATTATAGCATAGCTAGTTTGTATGTTGCATTGAAAAACCCGTTCCGTTATCGTGGTTACTATTACGATAATGAAACAAAACTCTATTATCTAAACTCACGTTACTATGACCCAGAACTCGGACGTTTCATCAATATTGATGACATCAATGTGTTAACCCAAAGCAAAGATTTACTCAACGGACTAAACCTATACGCATATTGCTCAAATAATCCTGTGATGCTTAAAGATGAAACAGGTAAAGCATGGTGGGAATGGTTAATTGGTATATTTGTAATAGCAGCAGCCGCAGTGTTGACTGTCGTTACAGCTGGTGGATTTGCTGCTGCAGGTGCAGCCTTTATGGGTGCTTTAGGTATTGGTGGTTCTGTAGGTGGTGCTGCCGGTTTCTTTGCTGCAGCGACAATAGGCGCTACAATCGGTGCAACTGTTGGTGGATTGGTCGGTGGTTTCAGTAATGTTGTAATGGGCGGTGATTTTTGGAGTGGTTTTAGTAATGGGTTTATGTGGGGGGCTATATCAGGGTTTATATCTGGTGGAATAAGTTCATTGAATTTTGGAGGAAAAGGTTTCTTTGGTCCAGCGCAACAATTTAATAAATGGCAAGTTGCTGCTCAATTGATTTCAAATTATGGAATATATATGATGAGAAATGTGATTAATAATGATAAACCTACATTTTTAGGCAGTTTATTGTCATTATTTGGCGGATTTGCTGGCGGAATGATGGCTTATTTGAAGTTCCCTGAACAAGTGTTTATTGTTATAGGATTGGAAATTGAGGGATTATTAACTAATATTTTTAAACGTATATGGAAAATTCCTGAGAATAATATTATTTAATTGGTGTGTATATGGAAAATAAATTTTTAGCAAATAATGTAATTTATATTTATATAGCTATTTTAATAATTTTTCCTTTTATTGTGTCAGTAGGACTGATATGTTTTCAGTATTGGTGGGAAGCGTTATTTGCTTTTTCAATTTCAATAATTTTTACACTAATTATTTTTATCTTTCGAAAATATTTTTTTTGTAAAATATTGTTAAATGATAAAGGTATATCAGTAGTTTATCATGGATCTGTTATAAAACATATTGATTGGTTTGAAGTTAAAATAGTAAAAATTACATACAATAATTTATTTCTTTTAGCAAATTTTGATGCTACTAATGAGAATGAAATTATTAAAAGACCAAAAGATTATATTAGTTTCTATGCAGATAAAAAAAATACTATTATATTTTCGAAATATTATAAATTTCTAAATACATCAATTCAAAATCCCGAAAAATTAGGAAATCATAAAGATTTATTTATCAAATAAATAATTTTTTAGCAATTTGGTATCTAGTATTTGGTTTGCAAATGCTGGTGTGATTAATGAAAGCCTAAAATACAAGTATGATGAAAAAGGAAACATAACCGAAATACTAGAAAACGGGGTGTTAATTGTTCGTTATGCTTACGATAGTTTGAGTAGATTAATCCGAGAAGATAACATAAAACTCAATAAAACCACAACTTGGCAATATGATGCTGGTGGAAATATTATTAATCGTTTTGAATATGATTATACGCAAAGCAAATGCCTCATTAATAAGGGGTATGTAAAAGTACCATATACATATTCACAAACAGGAATAAAAGACCAACTTGTATCGTACAACGGACAAGCCTTTGCTTACGACCTAATTGGCAACCCAACAACATACAAAAACCAAACACTCGTTTGGGAAAAGGGCAGACAATTAAAATCTTTTGGCAATCTAGCAAGTTATGAGTACAACGCAAATGGTATTCGTACTAAAAAAGTTGTATCAAACACAACCACACAATACTTTTTAGATGGCACTCGCATTTTAGCGCAAAAAGATATTATTGCAGTTGATGGTACAACTACAACCGAAACTTTGATGCAATTTATCTATGGTGTGGACGGAATTGCTGGCTTTATCTTAAATGGCGAAAATTACTATTACAAGAAAAACCTCCAAGGGGACATAATCGGCATATTTGACAATAATCGACAAATTATTGCAAAATACGACTACGACAGTTGGGGAAATTTTAAAATTTATGCATTAATTGATGGCATTTTTGTTGACTTACAAGAAGAAAGCACGTATACTACTAACAACAACGTGTATGTGGCTTTAAAAAATCCATTTAGATATAGG
>JAGART010000056.1 GCA_017622115.1 Clostridia bacterium | reverse complement strand
TATACACGCAGAAGCACGTGGTGAACCTTATGCGGGGCAAGTTGCAGTCGGTGCTGTAATTTTAAATAGAGTTGAGAGTAGTAAATTCCCAAATACTATTTATGGTGTAATTTATCAACCTTATGCTTTTACTGCTGTTAATGATGGTCAAATTAATTTGGAGCCTAATCAGACAGCGTACAATGCTGCACGTGATGCTTTAAATGGTTGGGACCCAACTTATGGTTGTATTTATTATTA
The DNA here is from genome assembly GCA_017622115.1 of Clostridia bacterium. Taxonomy (GTDB): domain Bacteria; phylum Bacillota; class Clostridia; order Christensenellales; family UBA1242; genus UBA7867. Next base: position 1,979 of record JAGART010000056.1, on the reverse strand, counting down.
TAATCCTAGTACGGCTACAAGTAGTTGGATTTGGTCAAGAAAAGTTGTAACTACCATAGGTAAGCATAATTTTGCGGTTTAAGGAGGTGAATTTATGAAAAGAAAAGGTTGGATAATTACTGCTTCGGTATTGGGCGCTGTCTTGGTTGCTGGTGCTATTACTTGGACTGGTATTAGTTTAGGTACAACAATGAATGCACTTGGACAATACAAAACTCAACTTGAATATGTTTATGAGCGTAATTTGTATGAGTTAACAGAAAATATAAATAATATCGAGTCAAATTTGAGCAAACTTAAAGTTAGTACAGATAGTCAAGTTCAAGAACGTTATCTTGCAAGTACAGTTGCACTAGCGAATACTGCTCAAAACAATATTGCAGTTTTGCCTATTGAACATAACTCAATAAATGATACGATTTCTTTTGTAAATCAATTAAGTGGTTTTTGTTTGGTTTTGCAACAGAATTTAGCGCAAGGTAAAAAAATTAGTCTTGATGATATGGACCAAATTGCTCAAATGCATACTTCTAGTCAAAATATCAAGTATGAGTTAAATAGACTTTCTGTAATGGTTTCTAGTGATTATTCGATTGTTGATAATATTCAAAATCCAAATCAAGGTTCAAGTAATTTTAATGAAGGATTTAGTGGATTGAATAACGAAATTGTGGATTATCCGCAACTTATTTATGATGGTCCTTTTAGTGAATCAACAACTAATAAAGAAATTAAAGGATTAAGCACAAATGAAATTAATGCAGAAGAAGCACTTAATAAAATGCGTGAATGGTTTGCAGATTATTCAATTAAGGCGACAGGTGAAACAACAGGTGGCACTTTTGATGCATATAATTTTGAATTAACCAAAGGTGAGCAAACTTATTATGCACAAGTTACAAAAAGAGATGGAATTTTGATGCAATTAAATGGCGGTTATGAAGCGGGTGAAAGTGGAAAAACAGAAGAGGAATGTCGCACTATTGCTGAAACTTTTGCTAAAACTTTGGGATTTGAAGATTTGCAAGCAGTTTGGAGTGCAACAAGTAATGGTTTTGTATATATAAATCTTTGTCCTGTAATTAATAAAGTAATAATTTATCCTGATTTAATTAAGGTAAAAGTCGCACAAGATAATGGTGATATTGTTGGCTGGGAGGCAAAAAGTTGGGCATACAATAATGTTGAGCGTTCAAATTTAACTGCTTCAATTACAGAAACAAAAGCCCTTGAATCTCTCACAACAGATATGGATGTTCGTACAACAAAGTTAGCCTTAATACCTAATGAGTATGTTGGCGAAACTCTATGTTATGAATTTATGTGCATAAATGAAGGTTCAACTTACTATATTTATATAGATGCTAATACTGGTTTGCAAATGAATATTTTAAAAATTGTTGAAACAGATGATGGTAATTTGCTTATGTAAATGGAAAGGCAATAAGTTCTATCACAACGGAAAGTTGAAATTTTCGTACCGCAAATTACAACTTTAATGTTGTTCAAGAACCAAGTGCCTTTCCTGATGCCTTGCTGTTGCGAGGTGAATAAAAGGCTGTAAAAAATTTTTAAGTGTTCTTACAACGGAAAGGAGCGAATAATAAGAGTATTATTCACTCCTTTAATGTTGTTGCGAGCACCATTCATTTCCTGGGAGCCCGCTCTGGGAGCGGGTGGAATAAAAGGCTGGTAACTAAATTTTATAAGTTCTATCACAACGGAAAGTTGAAATTTCCGTACCGCAAATTACAACTTTAATGTTGTTCAAGAACCAAGTGCCTTTCCTAATGCCTCGCTGTTGCGAGGTGAATGCGAGTACTAATAAGTACTCTTAAACCACCCTCTGCGAGTGTGGTGAATAAAAGGCTGTGAAGATTTTTAAGTGTTCTTACAACGGAAAGGAGCGAATAATAAGAGTATTATTCACTCCTTTAATGTTGTTGCGAGCACCATTCATTTCCTGGGAGCCCGCTCTG
>JAGART010000055.1 GCA_017622115.1 Clostridia bacterium | reverse complement strand
GATAAGTCTTTTCTTTTTACTTTCATAACTCCCACCTTTTTATTTTTTATAATTATACTTATTTTACGCTTAAAACACAAACGAAATTCAGTACTTTTGCAAAATTTGTCGAAAAGTCGAAATATTCTCGTAAAAACTAAAAAAGACACCTTATTTAGTGCCTTTTTTACTAATTAAAAAATCTTGCAATTTCGATTTCTGCATTTTCAACAGAGTCGCTTCCGTGGATTAAGTTTTCACGGTCGTTACAAGAGTAATCGCCACGAATTGTACCAGCAGGAGCATCAAGGTATTTTGTAGGTCCCATAAAGTTACGCATACCTTTTACTACGTTTTCGCCCTCTAAAATCATACCTACAACTGGACCGCTTGTCATATAAGCCACAACTTCTGGAAAGAAAGGTCTATCAGCGATATGAGCATAGTGTTCTTTTAAAATATCTTCATTAAGAGAGAACATTTTTAAATCTACAATGCTATAACCCTTTTTTTCAATTCTAGCAATAATTTCGCCCACAAGACCACGTCTAACAGCATCTGGTTTGAGCATAATGTATGTTTTTTCCATTTTAAAAACTCCTTAAAAATTAATATGGTTAAAAAATAACATATTCGCATTAAAAAATCAAGTATTTGGGGTGTGAAAAAGAAAAAAGCCTTATAAAAGGACTTTTTACTATGTTAAAAATACGCAAGCAAGCACAACAGCCACAGCCAACACACCTAAAGCACAGCCTAACAAAATGTAACGGGTCTTGTCTGACATACCTTTTTTTTCTGTGTTTTTAGTAGTTTGCACTTCTGTTTGTACATCTTTGTTTTCTTCTGCCATAGTTTCCCCCTATAAAAAGAATTAATTCATTATATCATATATAGCAAAAAAATGGCAACTAAATTTTGTTTTGTTTGGTTAAAATGCTAGACAGATTTTATAAATTTTTGTATAATAAATTAGACAGAGTGTACAATTTTTAAATTTATTATACACACTTTGCGAATTTTGTACAATTTTAGGAGAAAATATGCCAACAGAACAATTTATGAAATTAAAAGTTGACCGAAGAAACTCAATTATAAAATCTATTACACGTCAATTTGCCACAAAAGACTATCAAGATGTGTCCGTTAGAGATTTGGCTGATGAGGCTGGAATTTCTAGGGGTAGTTTTTACATATATTTTAAAGACAAAGAAGATGCTTATATCACTTCCATTCAATCATATAGAGAAAGATTAGAAAGAGATTTATTTAATATATATATGAAAGCAACAAGCATTAAACACGTGGTAATGGAAGTATTTGATTACTTTACTCATTTAAGCGCATTTGAACATTCATTTTTAGAGAAAATTAGCAACAATATGTCTATGGAAGTTAGTGATATTATTGCCACAGCATTTGATAAATTTGGTGAAGCAATTCACGAATATTTGGAAAATTACTTAAAAAACAACGGAGTAATAATCACGCCAGAAATTAAAGAACAACTTAATTTAAGACGAGAAATATTATTTAGTTTATTAATTGCCTCACTAGTAGAAATGGCATTAAACAGAGCGACATTAGAGCAAGCGAGAGAAGCATTAGAAAAGAAGATTGAAATAGTATTAAAAGGGATTTTGACAGACTGCCCTACTGATTTTATAAAATAAAGGAGATTTAGATGAAAATTATACATTGTAGCGACATACATCTTGGCGCAAGTATGCAAACTCACCTATCAAAAGAACAAGCAGAACAACGCAAAGATGAACTTTTAGCAACATTTATACGTATGGTTGATTATGCAAAAAGAAATGATATTCACTCTATCTTAATTGCTGGTGATTTACTTGATACAGACAATGGCGGATTAAAAACACGCAACGTACTTATTGATTTAATCACAAATAGCAGTGATATTGATTTTTATTATCTATGCGGAAATCACGATGAAAATAGTTTACTTTTGCGAGGAGCAGAGTTACCTGCCAACTTAAAAATCTTTGGCAACACTTGGACAAGTTTTGACCTTGGCGTAGTAGTAGTAACTGGTGCAATTTTGGGCGACAATAACTTCCCTCTTTATCAATCACTTAATCTTGACCCTAAAAGATTTAATATCGTGGTTTTACACGGTGGAGATGTACGAGGAAACGATTACAACACACCAGACACAGTAAATATTGATGCATTAAAACACAAAAATATAGATTATCTTGCATTAGGACATTTACACTCTTTTAGACAAGGCAGAGTTGATGAACGTGCTACTTACGCATACTCTGGCTGTTTGGAGGGACGTGGTTTTGATGAATGTGGACAAAAAGGTTTTATACTTTTAGACATTCAATCCAACAACTTAACTTCTACTTTTGTTCCTTTTGCTCGCAGAACTTTGGAAGAAGTTAAAATTGACATCAGTGAATGTAATTCTGCACACGACTTGAAGCAACTTGTAGATAAATCTGTTGAAAATATCAGCAGAGATAGTCTTTTACGCATAGTTTTTGTTGGTTTTTACAATGAAAACACACAAAAGTACTTAAATTTAGTTGTTCAAGATATTCAGTCTAAATTTTACTTTGTACAAACAAAAGATAAAACAAAGCCTAAATTAGACTTATCAAAGTATCAACACGATATTTCGATTGCTGGTGAATTTGTACGAAGCGTAAAAGAAAGTAATTTATCGCAAGAAGAACAAGACAAAATTATAATTTTAGGCTTGCGAGCACTTAATGGCGAGGAGGTGGAACTATGAAATTACTTCGCTGTTATGTCCAAAATTATGGTAAATTACACGAATTTGAATACAATTTTAAAGATGATTTAAATATAATTTTGCAAGACAATGGTTGGGGTAAAAGTACTTTTGCTAGTTTTATTAAGTCTATGCTTTTTGGACTACCTGCGACAACAAAACGTGATTTAGATGAAAACGAAAGAGCAAAATACACACCATGGCAAGGTGGAAAATTTGGGGGCTGGTTGGAATTCACTCTCAAAAACAAGCCTTATCGTATTGAACGATTTTTTGGTTCAACTCAATCACGTGATACTACAATTATTTATGATTTAACAACAAATAATCCCCTACCCGACAATG
>JAGART010000054.1 GCA_017622115.1 Clostridia bacterium | reverse complement strand
GCAGAATATTTAAAACAAAATGGTTAATTAAGACAGGTTTTGTACCTGTTTTTATTTTTTTAAAAAAGTGTGTATTTTTTTGAAATCTTTTCAAATACTACCGATATGGAGTGGTATTTTGTTTTATTAATAGTATTAGCAATTTTAATAGTGCTTTTGATTTTGCCATTGTTTTTAAGTTGCCGAATGTATTTTAACGTTAAGCAAAATTTAGGTGTTGTGCTTATTTCTCTTTGGGGAATAACATTATCTTGCTTTCAAATAGAGTTTAAAAAGACGGCTATTAAAATTATTAAATCGAGAGGTAAAGATAAAGAAATCCAAATAAACCTTATAGATGAAAAGGCAATTTTTTTGGAACACTTTGTAAACACGGTTTTTCGTTATATAAAAATTAATGAAGTAAGTGTGTTTTTTGAAGCAGGCAAAAAAGATGATGCTTGCACATCTAGTTTGATTAATGGTGCATTCTTAAATTTTATACATTGTGTTTATAGTATGCTGTTTACTCTTAAAGGCGAATTTAGGGCTTATATAAGTACTGATGCTGATACTACAACAAATACTATAAAATTAACTCTATTTACAAACATTTTTGTTACTCCATTTATGTTTTTAATTAGTTTTATTAGAGCAAAATTACGCACAAAAAGGACGGTAAAAGTTTATGAAAGATTCAAAGCAAGACAACGTTAAAAATCCAGTATCAACATTAATAGGCGAAGCATTAGAAAATATAAAAATGTATGTAGATATGGATACAATAGTAGGGCAAGCATTACAAATGGGTGATGGTGTTGTTGCTTATCCTATTATAAAAATTACTTTGGGTGTTGTTGCAGGGGGAGGACAATATGCAAATAAAATGATTGTTCGTAAGACAAACAATGAATACCCTTTTGCAGGTGGTACTGGTGCTGGCTTTACAGCAGAACCTATGGGCTTTTTAATTGTTAATAAAGGTGAACATCAACTAATAACTATACAAAATGAAAATGCTTGGGCAAGTACTATGAGTAAAGTGGGTGATGCTTTGGGTGAATATTTAAAAACTATTGCAAAAAAGGAAGTTAAAAAGGGGAAAGGTGAATGAAGTTTAAAAAACTAATATTTTTTAGTTTTGTAAGTATTTTGGTTGCTATGTTTTCTTTTGTTGATTTAAACTCAACTTTTGCTCAAACGGAATATCTGCCAAAAGCAAGCATAAGTGCTGGAAGTTCGGCTGGTTCGGCTATTGTGTTAGATGCAAATACTGGCAGAATATATTATGAAAAGAATGCTGACCAAAAAAGGGCAATGGCAAGTACTACAAAAATTGTTACTGCTATAACTGTGATTAGAAATTGTAGTGATTTAGATGCTCAAGTGAAAATTGATAACAAGGCAATAGGTATTGAGGGTACAAGTATATACTTGCGAAAGGGGGAAGTATTGTCCGTGCGAGATTTGCTGTATGGTTTAATGCTTCGTAGTGGAAATGATGCTGCTGTTGCTTTGGCTATATATTGTGCTGGTAGTATTGAGGAATTTTGTTCTCTTATGAATGAAACAGCACAACTTGCGGGGGCGGAAAATTCAAACTTTACAAATCCTCACGGTTTAGATGACCCAAATCATTATACAACCGCTCGTGATTTAGCAAAGATTACTGCTTTTGCTTTGGAAAATCGTGATTTTGCACAAATTGTTAGTACAAAGAATATAAAAATACCTAGTAGCGAAGAAGGTTATCGCTTTTTATCTAACAAAAATAGATTGTTAAATAGTTTAGAGGGGTGTATCGGTGTTAAAACTGGTTTTACAAGTAAAGCAGGTAGATGTTTAGTCAGTGCAACTGAAAGGAATGGATTGCGTGCTGTTTGTGTGGTGCTAAATTGTGGACCTATGTTTGAAGAAAGTGCTGATATGTTAAATGCAGTGCATAACAAATATAAAAATTATGAGATTTTACAACCATATAATTTTATTGCAGATATTCCATTAGGTAATGGAGAAAACCCAACAGTGCAAGTTTATTCTAAAAAAGGCTTAAATTTATCACTTACAGAAGAGGAATATAGCAAAATAAATATTGTGTATGATTTACCTGAAATTTTGAGTGCTCCCGTAAAATCTGACCAAGAAGTTGGGAAAGTAGAAGTTTATTACGACAAACACTTGATTTTTTCTGAAAAAATATATACAATAGATGAGGTAGATTCAAAACTTTTAAAAGATAAAATGAAAGATATTTTAGAACGTTGGAGAGTTTTGAACTGACTTAAAAACGAGGCTATATTATGAGATTAAATAAATTTTTGGCTATGTCTGGCGTAGATAGCAGAAGAAAATGTGATGACATTATCGCAAAAGGTAGAGTAAGAGTTAATGCTCGTGTGGTAAAGAAAATGGGTACTCAAATAGACCCGCACCGTGATTTGGTTTCAGTAGATAATAAACCGATTAGATTTAAAGGTGATTTTGTGTATATAATGCTCAATAAACCTTTGGGAGTCGTTACTACTGTAAAAGACCCAGAAGGCAGACGTACTGTTATTGATTGTATCCCAAAAACAAATAAACGTATTTATCCTGTGGGTAGATTAGATTATCATACAAGCGGTTTAATTTTGCTTACGAATGATGGCGACACAGCACAAAAATTAATGCACCCAAGTTTTGAATTAAACAAAGTTTATATGGCTACAATTAATGGTGAATTGTCTTCAAAACAAGTGCAAATGCTTCGAGATGGTGTGGATATCGGCGGTTTTGTTACAAGCCCTGCTGTTGTAGAATTAGCAAAACAACAATTAGGTCAATCAACATACAAAGTTGTAATTCACGAGGGTAAAAATCGCCAAATTCGTAGAATGTTTGAAGCGGTTGGTAGTAATATTGAGCAGTTAAGACGTATTGCTTATGGTGAGTTGAAATTAGGCGATTTGCCAATAGGTCATAGTCGTCCACTTACAGATGAAGAAGTCAACTATATTTTATCAAGATAGGAGAAAAAGAGTTGTCAATTTTTTATTGGTTTTGTTGGGTGGTTGCTTATTTACCGATAAGAATTCTTTGGCCAACAACTGTTGTGAATAAGAAAAATTTACACGTAAAATCTAAACAAATTTTTGCTTGTAACCATATGTCAAATTTGGACCCAGTTATTTTAAAAAGTCATCAACACAAAAAATCATATGTTTTAGCAAAACATACTTTGTTTAAAAATAAATTTGTGGGTGCTTGTTTAAAAGCATTTGGTGGAATTCCTGTAAATCGTGAAGAAGTTGGAATTAGTACTATAAAAACTACTATAAAACTTTTAAATGATAATCATCAACTTTTGATTTTTCCAGAGGGTACTCGCAAAACTTCCATAGATGATGCAAATGCCCTTAAAAATGGAATGGCATTATTTGCTTTAAAAACAAATACTTCAATTACTCCTATGGTGTTTTTAAAAAAGCCTAAATTATTTCGCTTTAATAAAATTTTAGTAGGTGAACCTATTGATATGTCTGCTTATGAAGGACAAAAACCAACAAAAGAAGTTTTAAGTGAAATTAGCGACAAAGTATTAAATGAAATGCAAAATTTAAGAAACGATTATATCGCTTCACTTCCAGAAAAGAAACAAGCAAAACTTTTAAAACAAATATAAAAAAACAGCATTTAGCTCAAATATTTAGAAGAGTTTTACAAATTTAGGAGTTATTTATGGAAGTTATGTTTTGGAAACATAAAATTATGTTTGTTACAAGTATTTTTATTGCAAGCTTGTTGTTTGTAACATCGTTAATACTTGTGATTCTATCATTAAATAATCTTGTTTTTTGGGGATGTTCAATTGTTTTTTTAATTTTTTTTATAATATTGATGTGCTTAATTTTTTTGGATAAAAATGTTTTATCAAAATTAACATTTTCAGAAGATGGTATAAAATGGACTCGATTTAATAAAGAAATTATGTATATGAACTGGGATGAAATTGTAGAAATTAAACAAACCCCAGCAGGTAGAGCAACATGTTATTTAACCTTTGATACTGGACAAAAGTTTATGCATATAGATGTATCATCAAAGAAAATGTACGATGCAATAATTAATATTTGTCCAAGTGGAAATATAAAATATAGGATTCGTAATTTGGATTTTTTAAAATGGTATCAAAGGAAATGATTTTCAAATAAAATCCAAAACATATAACTTCTAAAATTTTTAATTAAAATTCTAATTTAGACAAAAGAAAAATTTAATAAGTTTATACAGAATAAGAAGTATTTTTAATACTCCTTATTTTTGTATATCTTAAAAATGCTAAAAGGAGATAAAAATGAGTGACTTTGATGGTTTTAAAGATAATACTAAAGAAAATAAAACAAGACGAAAATTAACAATTATTTCTCAAACTCCTACAGAAATGGTTGTAGATATTGACAGGATAGAAGAAGTAAGTACCGATGCAACAAAATTGAATGCTACTAATTTAAATGAAATGGTGGATAGTATAAAAGGTGCGGTTAAAGGATGTGTTATTTCTGTAAATGAAACAGAAGTGGGAGCTTTAAGTTTTAATAGCGACCCCCAAGAACAAATAACGAATGAAATTACAAATAGGACAAATGCTGATAGTGGTTTACAAACACAAAATAATATGCTGTTTTTTACTTTTGCATACAATCTATTCCTTTTGATTTGCGTTTTTCCATTCCTAATTTTATTCCATTTTCTATTTCTTGTGGTGTAAAAGGAATTTCGGAGCAAGTATTTATAATATAATCGTGATTTGCTAAAAAGTTGCATTCATAGCAACTTGTCAATTTAGTAAACTCTTTTTTGATTAATTCTAAATATTCATTAAATGTACAGTGAATTGTATCGCGAGCAGAAATTATTTTCATTTTGTCAAACGTATTTTGTAAGGTTGGGGATAAGGTTTCCCAGCCTTTTTCCATAATAAAATCACCACTTATAACTTGTACATCACTTAAACCTAAATTGTTTTTATCATCAAAACTTGCCACTAATTTTGCAATTATGCAAGTCTTTATTGCTTGTGTTTGTTCTGCTGTGGTTTCTTCAAAGCGATATTCAGGTTCGGGAATAAAAATTCCAAATTTATCTTTAAAATTGGAGATGGCTCTTGCTTGATAAATGTATGGAGTAACAAACAACTCTCTTTTAAAAAGTTTGTTTTCTAGTTTGTAATACATTATTGGGGCAATAATTGAGTTTTCAATATTGTTGAAATGCTTCAATAAATCAGCCTCTTTTTTTGTTGTTCCAAATTTAAGATGTGGTGAGCCCACTAATATTGTCTTGTAATCTTCTTTATTTTTTAATACAAATACAGTTGCATAATGCCCAAAACTAATAAATTTCAATTCTAAATCATTTGGTGAAATGTTATTTTCTTTTGCGTACTTGTTTTTAAAAATTTTCAAAAAACGATGAGTAGCAAAACGGTCTATAAAATCTTTGCCGTGTAAATAATATGCTTTGTATTCGTGTATTTTTTCCATTCCTAAATTATCTTGCATT
>JAGART010000053.1 GCA_017622115.1 Clostridia bacterium | reverse complement strand
ACCCATATTTTCAAAAACATCACTTAACTCAACTTCTTTTGCAATAGTAACACCATCATTAGTAATCAATGGAGTTTGAAACTTTCTGTCCAAAACCACATTACGCCCTTTTGGTCCTAATGTAACCTTAACAGCATTTGCAAGTGCATCTACACCACGCTCTAAACTTTGGCGAGCCTCCTCGCCTGCTTTTATTAATTTTGCCATAAATAGCCTCCATAAAATTATTTAAGTTTTGCTAAAACATCTGATTGACGTAAAATTATATAGTCTTCGCCACCAAATTTAAATTCGCTTCCCGCATATTTAGGATACAAAATTTTATCCCCAACTGAAACAACCATTTCTATTTCTTTGCCATCAATAACACCACCTGGGCCAACAGCAAGCACCGTAGCAACTTGTGGCTTCTCTTGAGCATTCCCCGGCAACAAAATACCGCTAGCAGTCGTTTGTTCTGCCTCCTCTTGTTTAATAACAATTCTGTCAAATAATGGTTCAATTTTCATTGCATTCACCTCTTTATATGATATAAAAAAGTTTGCTCGTCATACAAACTGCGTATATTATAGCACGGCATTTTTAAAATTTCATCACTTTAGGACACTTTTTTTGCAATATTTTGGAAAAAATTTACATATTTTTAATTATGCAAGCAAAAAAACCTTATTTTGAAGTCTCAATTATCTCTAAAAAACACAACAAAAAGTTGAAGATTTTTTATATTGCTTTAATTATTCTGTTTATTTTTAGTATAATTTTTTGGATAATTTTTTCAATATTTAACTTCTTTTTTATTCCAAAAGCAAACTCTATTCAATACTATGCAATATATATCACGCTAGAAGCACAAGACAACCAAACAGCGGAAACAAAAGCGACAAAACTTAAAGCACGAGGTGGTGCTGGTGTGGTGTTTAAATTAGAGCAAAAATTTTGTGCAATACTTTCTATATACCCTAATCAAGAATACGCAAATAAAGTTAAGTCGCAGTTAATTAATCAAGGTTTTTCTCCTAATATTTTAAATTTAAATACCGCAAAAATTAATTTATCAAAATTAGATAAAAATCAACAAGAAATTGCAAAAAATATTCATCAAAAATATTTAGAAACCATAAACTCTTTATATGATATAAGCACCCAACTTGATACAAACATACTAACAGAAAGTCAAGCAATTATGCGAATTAACGAACTAGCACTACTCTGGACACAACGTGCAGAAAGTGTCGCAGAAAAAATCGATATTTCTGCTAATTCAAACGAAAGTAATTCTGCACACCCGCTATTTCCCACATACGATTTGGCTTTGTCTATTGCAGGACAATTAAATTATTTAGCCCACGAAAATACTTATAGCGATAGCCTAAAAACTTTTGTTAGTGTAATAAGACAAGTTAATTATACTCTTATAATAATATAAAAAAGCCCATATAAAATAGGCTTTTTGATTTAATATTAATTTGATACATTATCGTTAACACTTGTATTTTCAATCGGCTTAAACACAGCAATTATTTGTTTTTCGTATATTTCTGTTTTTGTAAAACGTTTGCTGTCCGCATCACTCAAACAAGTTCCCATATCATCAGCACTATACCAACCATCAAACTCGTATCCAGGCACGCAAACTTTTGCCACACAAGTAATTGTGTCGCTGTCCGCTAAACTTTCGTAAGCATCACCTATTAAAGTAACACTTCCGCCTAATGTCGCAGACACAGCCACACCGCTTATAGATATAGCACCTGTTGTTTCTTTAAGACTAGCGTAAGGTGTTGTTGTAGTTTTAAGGTATATTGTAGCAAGTTGTCCATTCTCTAAACAATCTAAATCAACATATTCAAATGAGAAAATCAAACGATTGTTTGCCTTGCTTGCATAGTATGTAACAGACCACGCAAACGGAATATCACGAATTGAAGTTGTGTAGCATTCAACAGGAATAAACACACTATTATCAAAAGAGAATTCGCTTATATAATACCCTGCTTTTGGCTTAACAATTACAGTCGCATTGTACTCGTCCATTTCTACACTACTGCTACTCAAACTAGTGCTAGCACCAGATACAACTACATCAATACCATCAAAAGTCCATTTTGCATATAAAGTGTGTGATGCAGATGCTGTTGTGCTTGTACTTACCGCACTACCAGTCAACGCACTATTTGTGTACCAACCAGCAAAACGATATCCCTCACGTGTCGGTGTAGGTAAACTACCATAACTAGAACCACTAACAAATCCCATTTTTGGACATTCACTTCCACCAGAGCTTTCAAAAGAAACTACGCAACATAAATAGAAATTAGTGTTTGTGAAATAACCTGTAATACTTTCTGTATTGTAATTAGTTTTAATAGTATTTAATATATCTTGACTAACAAAATAATATGCAACTAAACTTGAGTTACTTATAAAAGCAGAACTTCCTACACTAAAATTAGCTAATTGCATAAAGAATACACTAGTTAAAGCAGTACAACTATTAAACGCATATTGTCCTATACTTGTTACACCACTTCCTATTGTAACCTCTTTTAATGCAGTACAATTTCTAAACGCATATTGTCCTATACTTGTTACAGTATCAGCAATAGTAACACTAGTTATATTAGCACATTTATAGAAAGCATAATTATTTATTAATGTAGTTTTAGATGATATTACTACATCAGTTGCCAAAACATTGTCTATGTATAGATTTATTGCCGTTACACTTGAACATGTCAACGGATTACTAGTTAATGTTACTTTT
>JAGART010000052.1 GCA_017622115.1 Clostridia bacterium | reverse complement strand
CTGGTGCTTATGCAAGAATTGAAAATGGTGAGTTTGACTTCGGTATTCGTGATGGCGGTGTTTGGGCTGATGATACTGGTGCTACTGCTTATAAATTAATGATTACAAGTAGTAGTGGTCATATTATCGAAACAGATGTTTATACTTTAAATGGTACAGAACAAAGATTTATCGCTTCAAATCTTTTCTCTGAAACTGGTGATTATACTGTTACTATGTATTCATTAGGTAATACTTGGTATGGTACAAATGATTCAACTCAAACTATTTATCTTACAAGTGATACACATTCACACTTTATCTTAAAGTATATAGGTGTTATTGATGACTTGCAAGTTGCAAATGGTCAACTTGCTTGGGACTTGACAGAAGCAGGTATGGTTGGTTATGGTTTGTATTACAAATCAGGCGATATAATAGATACTATTAATCTTACAAGTAATACTTACGCATTTGATAATGTTGAAACAATCAAAGGTAAAGTAATTGATGAAGTAAAAGTAAGATTTGCTGGTAGTGATACAATAGATGGTGCTGTTGAAGGTTTTGTAAACACTGCTTGGACAGATACTCCTATGAGAAATATATGTAAACTTCCAGACATTTCTAAAACAAATGTTGGTGGTAGAGATAGCGACTTATACATCAACGAAACAGGTCAACTTGCTTGGACTGTTGGTGATAATTTTGATTCTCTTGGATTAGGTTTATTGAAATTTAATATTGCTCATTCTGTAAGAATAGGTGATGTTACTATTCAAGAAACAACAAGTGAAGCAGTTGCTCTTGCACAAGGTGCTTATGATGTGCCACCAGTTGTAAATAATACAAATAGTTCAACAGAACAAAATATTTACACATTTGATATTTCGGCTTATGTAATGGGTAGTATTGATGGTGCTTTGGCTGGACAAAATAGCGAAACTCTATACTTAAATAGTGATAGTTATCAAATGAGTGCTAGTAAGTTGAATACTCCTGCACAAGGTACATTCAAACTAGATACCGTTAATGGACCGGGTATGCGTATAGAGTGGGATTTAACTGGTTGTAGAGTAAGTCCTGATATAAAAGCGGATAGAATTTTAATTACTTACAACTTAAATGGTAGTGCTCAACGTTATAGTTACAAAGTAAATACTATGGATTATAGTACAGAAAAAGGAATTTATGTAACTGGTGGTATGCCATTGTGGCAATTAGGTACTTATACAAACGTTCGTTTATCAGTATTAAATAGTCAAGGTCTTGCTTTTGGTAGTGCTGCGATTGCTATGACTCCTGATGCTGTTGAGTTTAATCACTTTGAAAGTGGTTCTGGTACAAGAAATGACCCATTTGTGATTTCTACAGAAGAACAATTAAGTATGATGTACTGGATGCCTGATGTTTACTTTAAACTTAAAAATGATATTATTCTTTCTGATTTAAGTGTATTACAACAATCTAACCCAGATGTAAAAACTAATATGCCTTATCCTGCTGGCTTGTTTGATTATGATAATGTTAATGTTAAATACTATGCTCTTGCTCTTACTGGTGGTATTGATGGTAACGGATTTAAGATTTCTAACTATCAAGTAGTTGGTGATAGGAGATATGGTATGTGGTCAACATTAATCGGTAGTGATTTACAACCTCTCAAATTGTCTAATGGTACAACATATACTGATACAATCTTTAAAGACAAAGGTGGTATAATTACAAATCTTACAATAGAAGTAAATACTATTAATCTTGATGGTATTGAAGTTATGCATAATGGTATCTTTGCTGGTGAAAACTATGGTATCTTGTACAACTGTCACACAAAAGGCGACAATAATAAGTTAGGTGAAAATAGTGAAAGACTTTCTGTATTTGAGGGTTACTTGCAAGTTGATGAAGAAAATATAGTAAGTACATTTGCATTTGGTGGATTAGTAGGATTAAATGCTTACAATATCTTGGAAGGCGAAAAATTAGCTGATACACAAGATGGCGAAATCTTTGAGTCAATTCCATTGTATCAAGGTAGAATCGAAAATTGTACTAATATGCTTGATATGACAATTTTGGGTTACAATACAAATCTTGAAAACTCTTGCTTGGGTGGTATTGCTGGTGTAAATCAAGCAGGTATGATTATAAATTGTACAAATGGTGAGTTTGATGCTAATACACAATTAAATAGTGGTAAACTTTCTGGCTATATCGTAGGTGGTATTGCAGGTAGAATGGAAGGTATTAATACTTACGAACCTACAACAGAATCATTTACATCAGTTATGTACTATGCTTATGTTACAGGCTGTACAAACTACGGAGTAATTAATAGTAAACGTATTATTGATGCTAACTCAAATACTGCAACAGGTGGTATTGCTGGTGATGTTTCTAATGGTTATATTACTTACTGTATTAACTATGGTAAAGTTACAACAGATGGTAAAGCCGCAATATTAGGTGGTATCGCAGGTATGTTGAATGAAGGTGGCTACGTAATAAGTAATATTGATATGGGTACTATTGAATATGATGAAACAAAATCAGTTGTACGCTATGGTGCTCTTGTTGGTTATATGAGTAATGGTGCATTGTTTAATTCAATCTTCCAACGTGATAGTATAATTATAACTACTGCAACAGGTATAACTACAAACACATTATATGCAACATATTACAATGGTTATAGCGGTGATTACAGTGATTACACTTCAATTTCTGCATTGTCAGTTGAAGAATTTAACAATACAAATGTTAACATTACAGAATTAACAATCGCAGCCGCTGGTGCTACTATTACTACTGTATTTGCAGATATTAATGGAAATTATGCTCAATTTACAAAAGAAGCAGGTCAAAACCCTGTAATAACTTGGACTGGCTTAAATTAAATATAATTTCAACTTAAAAACCACAAGTTGAAAAAAAAGAAATCGCATTCGTGCGATTTCTTTTTTATTTATTCATTCTTAAATCTTTACCCGTAAAAGGAATTGCTAGACAAATTCGTTTATTAAACAATCTTGACATTATTCTATCGCCATAGCGTTCTTGAATGTCCTCGATATTGAGATTTGTGCTGATTATTGTTGGTAGATTTAATCTTTGTCTTTCATTAATTATAGTAAATAAATTAGATAGGGTAGTGTTTCGTATAATTGGCTCACTGCCTAAATCATCTATTATTAATAACTCGCTTTCAAAAAAGGGGGCAAGCATTGTTTCTCTTTCGTTATAAGAAACATTAAATGCATTAATCATAGTTTTGTTGATATCAAATGCGGTAGAAAAAACTACATAATGTGAGCGTTTGAGTAATTCATTTGCCATACATTCAAGTAAAAATGTTTTTCCAACACCAACATCACCGATAAAAATTAAATTTTGATATTGAAATTTAGGAAATTCATCTATGTATTTTTTTGCGATTTTATATGCTTTTTCTAAACTCTTATTTTCTTTGATAATTGCTTCATCACAATCATCAAAACTGTATTTTAAATGATTTGTAATACCTGATTGTGTTATAAGTACATTTTGAATTGCGTTTTGCAAACATACACAAGGTTTTCCATTTAATATACCTAAATCGTTGCACTTTTTGCAATTATATCTAGGGATTAATAACTTTGGGTCAATCCCGATTTTAACTAATACTTTGTTTGCTTCATTGTTTAATTGTTGCAATTCTTTTAGAAGTGGGGCAGTCTTTTGCGGATTGTCCTCTTTTGTGATTTTTAGTTTTAATTGTCTTATTTTTGTATCTATTTCATTGTATTCAGGCTCTCCACGTGCAATAAGCAAAACTCGCTTTGCTTTTAATTCTGCATTAAGGCGATTTGTTTTGATTTTTTCTAATTCTTGTCGCATTATTTGATTTTTGTTCATAAAAAAACCTCTTTTATAAGTCTATTTCTTCAAAACCTTCAAATATTGATTGCTTTTCTGCTTTTGTGTAGTTCCTCTTATTTATTTTTGTATCATCTTTTTTAACTGGTGTAGAAGTCTTAAAGTTTTCGATTGCTTTTTTTGCTTGCTCTATTGTGTAGATGTTTTGTGTGTGCCAGTCAGCTAATATTGTGTTTACATAACCTAGGTTAGAACCACGTTGTTTTGCAACATCAACAGCAAGATTGATTAATTGTGTGTCAAATCCCCAAGCATTAACCCAACGTTGCCAAAATTCTATATCAAGGCTTGTTACATTTCTTTGAATACTCAAAGTTGATAAAATTTCGCTTAAATGAAGTTTAACTTGATTTTGTGAATCAATATGACTGCTGTATGCGTTTTGCGATACAATACCATCTTGATAAAGTGCTTGAATAGTGTCATTCATAGCATTTAAAGTTCTTTTTGCCTTTAAATAACAATCTTGTGCAACTTTAAGTAAGGTTTCTGGTTCAAAACCTAAATTAAGCCACGGTGTAATGTATGTTTCAACTTGATTTGTTACATCATCATAGTATAACCCCAAAGTACGATTGATTTCTCGTGCAAGAGAATAAATTTGGTCTTTGTTCTTTTCGTATTCTTCTATTTCAAGTTCGCTCATTAAATGTAACTCATAATATTTCTGCAATTTTCTATCTAGTTTTTCAAATGAACTTATTCCGCTTGATTTTTTAGTAATCTTGGCTACATACAGAATAGTTTCATCTGTAAATTGAAAATTTTCTTTCCATTTAATATAAAACTCGTGTTCATCAATGCTTGTCTTTTTAGAACTCCCCAAAGCCTTCATAATTTTACCAACTGCTTGATTAGAAGAATCATAATCGTCAAGTCGTTGCATTATTTGTTCCGCAGTGATAAATCCTTCTCGTGCCCAGTTTTGAGCCACAGTTATTATGTATCGATAGTTTACATTATCGCCTTTGTTTTTTACACAGTACTTGACTACAAGCAATAGGGCATCAGGTTCTAATTTTCTGCCATCAGGTAATGAAAATCCCTCCATAAGTGAGTAGTATTCCTCAAATTCGTTAGGGGTAATTTGACGATTGATTAAATTTTGAATTTCCAAATTGAAATTGCCATATTTATCTTTGTTGTATTTTTTATTGCCACTAGTTGCTCCTCTAATAGGCAAGTATTGAATTTGTAAAGGCTCACTACTAATTACTCGTACAAGCCCTTGTTCTTCCCAATAGTAAAATGCATCTAAAATATCCTTTGTAGGATAACCTAAACTGTTAGAAAAATGCTCTAAATCTGCATTGTTCGCAAAATCATCAGCAGTAGAACATAAATACAAGCCATATAAATAAATAGTCGCTAATTTTGGAGGGGTATTTGGCAAATAGCGTGCAAAAAACACATTATCAATTAATGTGTATGATTTTGATATAAAGTCAGTAGAAAACTTACAAAACGCCATTTTTAACTCCTTGGGTAAATAGTTTATCAAAATTTGTCTAAAAACGCAAGTCAAAAGACCAAAATAGAAATAAAAACAGAGGCTATTTTATAACAGCCTCTGATGTGTTTAATCCTGCTAGCCAAGTAAGTATCGTATTGAATATATTTCCTTTATAAAGTATGGTTTCTACAACACCTATACAAGAAGTTGTAGCAAGTGGACCAAAATTTCTACAATCTAAACTATCATTACGATTATCACCCATACAAAAGTAATAACCTACTGGAATTGTTACACTGCCATCACTATTTTTAGGCAATTTTGTAACCCAGTTGTTTTGTGTATTAAACTCTTCATATTTTCCACTATAAGTTAGCGGTTTTATAT